>CAZUDR010000001.1:0-32439 GCA_964618715.1 uncultured Undibacter sp.
GGCTCGGCGATGGCCGCATGCCCCGCTGGCAGCGAATCGTCGGGCAGCGGCAGCCAGGCCACCGCGGCAATATCTTCCATCAGATCGACGCTGGGATGTCTGGACGCCTGCATGCGCCAGAACTGCACCACCTTGGGCCGTCCGCTGGCGCGATAGGTGATGGCGCCAAGAAACTCGTGCACGCGCACGCGATGACCGGTTTCCTCGGTCGCCTCGCGGCGTGCACCGCGTGTGGGCTTCTCGCCGCGCTTGAGCTTGCCGCGCGGCAGCACCCAGCGATCGTCCTTGCTGCGCTGGACGATGGCGATGCGCGGTCGCCTGCCCCCGCGGATAACGATGCCGCCTGCTGCGTAGACCGGCGCACGTGCCATTTGCGCTTACGTCCGTAGGAATCCGGTATCTCCTTGCCGTTTAGCAAAATTGTTTGCGTGCATGAACCGATGCCACGCGCGATGCAGGGATTGGCTGTGGGCAACGGGTGCGGCGTTTACGTCCTGCTGTGGCCGTCATTAAACTGTCATGGCCGGACCGCGGCGGGGCATGACAAGTGCGCTGCCGTCAGGCATGAACCCGGACCCGACGCCGGAAGCAGGGAGGAACAACAATGTCCACATTGACCTGGGATCACGTCCATCTGCGCAGCCCCGATCCGGAGGCCACCGCGCAGTGGTTCGAGCGCATGCTGGGCGCCGAGGTGATCCGTTCGACGCAGGACGGCAAGCCGCGCATCGATCTGAAGCTGGGCGGCGCCAGAATTTTCATTGCGCCCGTGGTGTCCGGCGACGGCACCAATCCGCCGCCGGCGACTCCCTGTCAGGGGCTCGACCATTTCGCCTTTTCCGTTACCGGGCTCGACAAGGTCGTGGCCGACCTCAAGGCCAGGGGCGCCGAGTTCACCAAGGACCTGCAGGTTCCGCGGCCGGGCCTCCGCATCTGCTTCCTGCGGGGCCCGCAGGGCGTCTCGATCGAGCTGCTGGAGCGCGATCCGAAGTTCGTCTGAATTGTCGCACCCCGCCCCGAGGTAGCCGGCAACCGGTTGTCCCCAAGCCGATATGGACGCAGTATAAATCAGGCCGGATGCCTTGCATCTGCTCCTGACGGCTGCGAAAAGCCTGCCGGGGGGCAAATCTGGCCACGGGGGAGGTAAATGCGGCGGCTCGCACCGGCGATCGGCGTTTGTCTGGTTATGACGGCCACGGCAGCGACTGCCGAAAGCCGGATCGAGCGCAGTCTGCGGCAGCTGGCGCCGCGAGAGCGGCTGGTCCAGCTGTGCGACTACACGGCAATGAAACGGATCCGCCAGGAAAACCGCAAATTCCGTCCGGACCGGGCGGTGGCTGATGCGATGACCGAGACCCGCATCGGCGACGACAGCGTGCACGCCGCCGGCGGCGCCTTCCGCAGCCGTGGCAAGTGGTACGCGCTCTCGTATACCTGCAAGGCATCCGCCGAGACCCTGAAGGTGAAGTCCTTCACCTACAAGATCGGCGAGGAAATCCCGGAATCGAAGTGGGCGTCCTACGGGCTCTGGCAGTGAGGACCTTTCCACCGGTCGCGGTGCGGGCGGGCGGATGCGGGCGGCGAGGGGCATGACGCGGATGCGCAAGCAGGACCTGGTCGGCGCCTGGCGCGAGATCGGCCGCGAGTTCGTGTCCGGCGATGGCACCGTCAGGCAGGATATCCAGCGCACCTCGCAGATCATGTATACGCCGGACGGCTATATGGGCGTGGTCAATACGCCGGCGGCACGCAAGCGCGTGAGCAGGACCAGCCCCAACATGAACCTCGACAATGTCAGCGCCGAGGAGCGCGCCGAGGCGGCGCTCGGTGTTGTCGCCTATACCGGCAGCTACGAGGTCGACGGCGACGTGGTAAAGCACACGCTCTACTCGGCGCTGCATCCCAATCTCCCCGGCACCACGCAATTGCGCCGCGCCACGCTGGCCGGCGACGATCTCACGCTGGCGACATTGCCGGCCGACGACGGCAGCTACTTCCGCATCCATTGGCGGCGCGCCGGCAAGACTTGACCGGCCCGGGCGCCGGGCTTGCCCCGGACCTGCCGCGATGGAATTCTTTCAGCCGCGAACCGGTAGAGGAGCGGACCTCGATGCGACCTGGCGCTGCGTGGCTGCTGGCACCGCTTGTTGCGGGATGTTTCTGCGGTCCGGCCGTGGCCGAGCAGGAAGCCATCGACATGTATCTGAAGGACGCCGGCTTTGTCGTGCGTGTCGCCGACACGCCGGCCGAACGCGCGCGCCTGCGCGCGGTGCCGGCGCGCAAGTTCCTCCGACGCCACAAGGCGGGGCAAGTCTATTACGTCTATGTCGACCCCGAGACCTGCCAATGCGCCTTCCTCGGCGACGAGGATGCGATGAAGAGCTATCGCGACATGGTGGCGAACATTCCCGATGGCCCGATGGGGGCCGGACTGCGGTCCAGGCTCGAGATCAACGACATGAATGCCGCGGCCTGGGGCGATGTTCCCGAAGGCGATATCCTCGACTACAAACGCTGAGCGGCGACGCGCGGCCCGGCAAGCAACTGGCGCCGACTAGGCGCTTATTTTCGCATCGGCCCGGCGCTGGCCTGTTTGTGCGGTCGTTCCCCTCGCGGGTTTCCTTCCGGGGCCTGCGAACAGAAGCTTCAGATAATTGCGGAACTGCTCCGATTGCCGCGACGTCACCCCGACATCGCCATAGGCGCGCTGGAGTACAAGGCCGCCCTCGACGACGGATACGATCATCTCGGCAAGCTGGCGCGCCGTCACCGGGATCGCCGGCTCGTAGCGGTCGATGACCTCCTGGAACTTGCGGACGTAGATTGACGTCCACCGCCGCAGGATGTCGGCGACGAAGTCCCTGACCCTCGGCTCGAACTGCATGCTCTCATACGTATAGACGGCGTACATGCAGCCCGGAGACGGGTCGACCGAATTGCTGATGTAGTCCTCGAAATATTCAAGGAAGAGGAGGACCTGCTCGAGCGGGTCGTCGCTTTCCGCTTCCGATCGCGCGGCCAGGTCCTCGAACATGGCGAGGTCCTTCTTCGAATGCCGTTCGACCAGGGCAAAGGCGAGATCGCCCTTGCCCTTGAAGTAGTGAAAGAACGCGCCCTTCGTCAGCTCGGCCTTCTTCAGGATTTCGTCGATCGAGGTGCCGGCGAAACCCTTGCTCATCACCAGTTCGACGGCCGCATCGAGTATCCGGTCGCGACTGTTCTCGCCTTGTTTGGCCATGGCTCCGAATCCCTTGCCTATACCGACTGGTTTGTAATGTAGGCGGTTGCCGCCGGGATTTCAAGCTGGCAACCGTCCAAAAATAAGTCATTGAAAATACTACAGTTTCATTTTTTTCAAAAAATTTCTTGCCTGTCCCGTTGACACCATACCGACTGGTCGGTATGTGACAGACCGACCAGTTGGTTTGTTGGCGGCCGCGACCTGCGGCGCCCCGGTCGGAGGAACAGGCAAATGAACGGCTTTCTGAATGTGTTTTGGGAGAACCCGCTGGCGGTTGCATTCGGCGCCGCCGGCCTTTTCTGCCAGCTGATCTGGCCGGTCTTTCGGGACCGCCGCGCGATCATGACCGCGCAGTTCGGCATCGGCGCCGACTACAGCCTGCACTATGCGCTGCTCGGCGCCTGGAGCGGGGCCGGCGTGGCGGGCCTGGGTGCCACGCAGAGCGCGCTGGCCTTCTTTGCCGGCGACCGGCCCTGGCTGAAGAATGCCGGCTACGTCTTTCTGCCGCTCGTGGGCGTCATCGGTTACCTGACCTGGAGCGGGATCGAGTCCGCCTTCGCCCTCTCTGCCGTCACGCTCATCATGCTGGGACGCTTGCAGAGCGACACGTTGCGTCTGCGGATCCTGCTGCTCGCCGCAGCCCCCTTCGGCATGGCCTACGACATCGCGGTTGGTGCCACGCCGGCGCTCATGGGCGGCATCGTGTCGGCGACCATCGCCGTGAGCATGCTGGTGCGCGAGGTCAGGTCACGCCGGCCGGCTGCGCCGAAAGCCCCCGCGCGCCAGTTCAAGTTCAATCCTGTCATCGCAAAAGGAGAGTTCAGCCATGCCTAGGTTTCTCATCGAGGTCCCCCAGGAATCCGACCTGGTTGCCCGCAAGCGCGTCAGCGAGTCAGTCCGCAGCATGGGTTCGCATTTCGCCACCCACGCCGACTGGCACCGCAAGAACGGCGGATACGTCGGGAGCATGATTGTCGAGACCGTCGACAGATGGGGCGCGCTCGGGATTGTGCCGCCCAACATGCGCCGTCACGCGCTCGTCTTCCCGCTCGAGACAGCAGCAGCGGCGTGAGACCGCTCGAGCCGCGGAGCCCGGCAGGCCCCGATCCGCGGCTCGACAATCCCGGCGGTTTTCCCGACGATCCGGCCATGATCGACATCGTACAGGCGTCCACCCCGGAAGACATCGACGCGGTGCGCGACCTGATGCGCGCCTTCGTCGCCTGGCACCGGCAGCGTCATACCGAAGACCTCGCACTCATCGACCGCTATTTCGATGCACGGGAATTCGAGCAGGAGCTGGCCGCGCTGCCCGGACAATACGCGCCGCCGCAAGGGCGCCTGCTGCTTGCCCGCAGGGACGGTCAGCCAGTCGGCTGCGTGGCCCTGCGCGACCTTGGCGAGGGCATTTGCGAGATGAAGCGGATGTTCGTCCCGCCCGCGCTGCACGGCCAGGGAATCGGCCGCGCGCTGGCCGACCGCGTTTTGTCCGAAGCGAAAACCGCAGGTTACGAAAGGATGCGGCTCGATACCAGCATCCGGCAGGCCGAGGCGATACGGCTGTATAAAGGCGCGGGATTCGCGCGGATCGAGCCGTATTATCCGCTGCCCGGCGAGTTGAAGAACTGGCTGGTGTTCATGGAACTGCGCCTGTGAAGCGCATCATGATGGCTGCATTGCCGTGCGTATGACTCCTGCCAACCGGAAGCGGACACGCCGGTAACCGAATTCATTCAGGCCTTCGGCGCGGATCGCTCAAATCGCGTTCCCGCCAGATGATAATATGGTTCCGCATCCTGCTTCATGATGGCCTTGTCGACAAAGGGGCTTCTTCAAGGAGCAAGGAATTTTTCGTCCAGAACAGATCCGCGTTTCCGCTCGTCCGCAAAGCGCCGATGGTGCGAGATCTGCAACAAAAGAGGCCGCCAGAGGGACGGCCTCTCGCAGGTGGGCGATTAGGACGCCGATCGCATCGTAAGCCCGGCTCAGGCCACGCGCCGCGGTGCCTCGAGAGGCGGCGTGCCGTCCTTCATGGCGCCGCGGATCATGTCGCGCAGCTCGGGCGTGTCCTCGTGGCCGTGCGCCGCCACGGCGTGCTGGACTGCAAGCTCCAGCAGCTCGTTTTCGCTGTCGGCACAGATGGCCACCGTACAGTTATTGTCGCTGGGGAATTCACGGCAGTCGATGAACTTGCGCATCGTATCCTCCCTGCCTTGCGGACCGGGATCGGTTCCGGCCCGCTTCAAAATCTACGGCTGCCGGCGGAACGGCGCAATCCGCCATTCCCTGAAGTGATCCGGTGTGCGACCGGGACCCGGATCAGGCCGGACGGAGGCGGCGGTCTTTGTGGCCTGTATCGCAAACCCGGGGTGAGGAGAGCTAGGGTGTGGCGCGCCGCCGGCATCCGGCTCGCGTTTAAGTTGTCAGCAACGGAGGGAGGACCATGGCCAAGATCACCCGCAGCAATCCCGAAGGCATCCACAAGCCGTTCGCCAGCTATTCGCACGTCGTCACCGCGGAAGGCGCGGGCAAGCTCGTCTTCTGCGCCGGGCAGGTGGCCGCGGATGCGTCCGCCAAGGTGCTGCCGCCCGACGATTTCGACGCCCAGGCCAAAATGGTGATGGACAATCTGGTCAAGGCGCTGGCCGGCGGCGGCGCCACGCTCGCCGACGTGACCAAGATCACGATCTACATCGTCAACCCGCACGATGTGCCGAAGGCACGCGCGCTGCTGCAGGCCTGGTTCGGCGACCATCCGCCGGGCAGCACGCTGTGCGTCCTGCGCGGCCTGGCCAACCCGAACTTCCTGCTGGAGATCGAGGCGATTGCGGCAGTGTGAGCGCCGCCGGCACGAATCAGATGCGCTTGCGGTCGAGCACAATCTCGCCGTTGATCGACAGCTTCTCCAGCGACCAGCACATCACCTTTTCGAAGTCGGGGCAGTCGAGCACCACCGCAGCGGTGAAGCTGTTGAACCTGTTCTGGTCGGAGACATAGCCGCCGACCACGACCCACAGGGTCTTGCGCGGCTGCGAATAAACGAAGGCCCTGTCAAATTCGATGTGGTGATGCTCCTCTTCGGAGTTCATCAACCGGTCCTGCACGAAGTGCTGCGCCATGGCGACGATGAAGGGCAGGGGCACCTGGGCCGCCGCCGGCGCGGCGACAAGCATGGCAAGACCGGTGAGGGCGGCGCGGAGCGCGGGCCGGCGTCGCATGATGCCCGCGAGTATGGCGGCGAATCGCGGCGGTCGAAAGACCGGTTGGTTCGGTTGTACCGCCGTGCAGATTCGCTTGATGCAAATCAAGGCGACGGCGGCCCGGTCTTGGACGATTTTGTCCACGAGGGGGAATGAATCATGCCAGGGCGATCCACAACCATCGTCGTTATGCTTGCCACGATTGGTGCATTCGCAGCATCGGCACCGGCGCGTGCGCAAAGCTGCGGCCAGCCGCCGGATCCGCGTTACAACACCGCCGGCTATGCGAGTTGGTGCAGCTGTATGGGCGGGAGCTACAACTACCAGACCACCGCATGCGTCGGTGCGCACGGGCCTTCAGGCGGCGGCACTCGTCGCGGTTCGTCGGGCAACTGGGGTTGCCTCGCGCAGGCCCGCAACGGCTACTGGGGTAATTCGTGGGAATACAGCAGCCAGAGTGCTGCGCGCTCACGTGCCTTGTCCGAATGCCGCGCCCGCTCGAAAGGCAGCGCCTGCTCGATTTCCTACTGCCGGACCGGGATCACCGCGTCCAATCCGCCGCGGCCGCCGGGACGCAAGCCGGCGCAGAGCACTCCCCGCCGGAAGCCGGTCTATTCCTGCGCCGTGTGCGCGCAGAAGCTGCGCGCCGATCTGAACGCCGGTCTGGGTTCCGCCCGCATCGTCACCTATACGCGGCAGGCGATTGCCGGCTACCAGAACTGCAAGCGCAAGGCGACGCCGCCCTGTTCAATCGGCGACATCCTGGTGCGGACGGTCGAGAACGGCTGCAACGGATTCAAGGGCAACCAGACCGAATACCGGCGGTGTCTCGGACGGACACTGGGGCGCTAGCAGTCGGGAGACGCGATTTCCGTGACGGTGTTTCAGGATTGTCCGGTTGCCGGCAGGACAGACGATTGCAGATGATCGAGCGTGACGACGCATCGCATTCGAAAGAGATCCGACAACGTCACGCAAGGCGAGTTCGTTCGTTACATTTTTAGACAATGTTGAATCGATAGTCCTTGCACGATGCATCAAACGCGTGGATGGCGTGATGCCGTTGCGTTATGGTTAACGGACCGCAACGGGAGATGAAAGTCATGCGTATCGTTGTCAGGAGCGCGCTGCTGCTCGCGCTAATGGTGGCGCTGCCTTCAATAGCACCGGCGCAGGGCCGTGATGCCGGGGATCGCACCGGTCACAAGGCGCAGCAGGATGATGATGCCAGCGTCGTCAGTACCGGCAGCTATTCGGGCGCGCCGGTCAGATGGCCGGACGGGTGGGTGCGCGAGAGCGACAGCGACACGCCCTTCACGGATACCGACACCGCGCAGACAGTCGAAGGCGAGGGCACCGGCGACGATCGCTACTCTGACACGGCGCAGACGACCGAGGGCGGCAGCGATGACCGCTACGGCGATGCGGCCGGGACGGTCGAGGGCGGCGGTGACGATCGCAACTCTGATACGGCGCGGACGTCTGAAGGCGAGGGCAGCGGCAACGATCGCTACACCGACACGGCGCAGACGTCTGAAGGCGAGGGCACCGGCGACGGTCGCTACTCCGACACGGCGCAGACGACCGAAGGCGAGGGCACCGGCGACGGTCGCTACTCCGACACGGCGCAGACGGCCGAAGGCGAGAACGGCGGTGACTATCGCTACGGCGATGCCGCCGGAACAGTCGAGGGCGGTAGCGACTATCGCTACGGCGACCCGGTCGGAACAGTCGAAGGCGAGGGTGACAGCGACTATCGCTACGGCGATTCCGCCCGCGGCTTCCAGCAGTTCGGCCGCACGCCAGGCTCTGGCCGCTATGGCGCATCCCGGTCCGGCCGCTACGGCACGTCGGCGGGGGTGGGCCGCGGCCGCGCCATGAATTGCTATATCGACCGGCGGGGCAGAACGATCTGTCGTTGATCGTGCCGGATCGCGGCGCCGGGCGGAAGGTGTATCGCGTCTCCGCCCGGCGTTCTAATTTTCGGGGATGACGTCGCTGGTGCCGTCGGCGCCCATATAGACCGCAAGGATGCGCACCGGCGCGTTGCCCCTGTTGATGCCGAAGTGCGTCACGTCCATCGCCTCCATGAAGGCGTCGCCCGGTTTGTAGGTGCGCGTGCCGTGCGCACCGTAGTCCACGGTCAGTTCGCCGGACAGGATGTAGGCGAACAGCGGCACGCCGTGCCTGTGCCGGATCGTGCGCGCGCCCGGCGCCAGCGTGACGATCGACGCCGTGACGTGGGCGTCGCCCTTCGGATAGCGGATCGTCTCCCCGATAATGTTCTTGCCGGTGGAAAGCAGGGGTACGGCCGGATAACCGGCCTTGGCCGCGTCGCGCGCGGCGACATCGCCGGCCAGTGCGATGCCGGCGAGCACGGCGGCGGCAGAAAGCAGGGAGCGGCACAGCATGGCGGGAATCCTTTGCGGCAGGGCAGGCCGGGTGCGCAGGCATAACCCGGCAGCTTGAGCGATGCAAAAGAGGCGGCTAGGCTCGCGCGGATCGACCTCACAGGCGGCACCCAAGCTTCCATGCGCAATGACAACGGAATTTGCTGGTTTCGCATTCTGCTGTTCCTGGGCGTGATCGCCCTGTTCGCGGCGGGCGCGGCGCTGAATGCACGCGCCGCAGACGCGCGCCGGGGCGAGCGTCTGGCGCAGAGCGAGTGCGTCTCCTGTCACGCCGTCACACCCGCCGCGCGCAGCGAGGTTGCCGACGCGCCGCCCTTCGGGGTGATTGGCCGCAAGTACGGATTTGATGCCGACGCGATCGCGCATGCCATCACCGGTCCGCATCCGAAGATGAATTTTTCACCGCAGCCGGCGCAGGCGGCGGACATTGCGGCCTATATTGCGGAACTGCCGCGGTAGCGAGGGCGGAAGCCGGTCCGGCGTCAGCGAGTTCTGCTGCGCGAACGTCTGGCGTTGCCGGCCTGCGGCGGTTTGAACTGCGCCCGGCAGGCCGGCGTGAGCTGGCCGAGCCTGCTTTCGAGGCAGGCCTGGATCATCGCCTCGTTCGGTATCACCTTGCCGCAGAAGCGGTAGGCATCGTCCATGCAGGCATTGCGCTGTTCCGGCGTGCCTTGCGCCGCGGCGGGCGCGCAGGTGAGCAGCAGGCCAGCGAGGACAACCGCCGGCCGGGCGGGGAATGAAACAGTCATCGGATCTCCGCCTGCGGATACGTGTGGGGTGCGGACCATGCGGGAGCGGGCGCGCGAAGTCCACCCGTCGGCGCGGGTTGTGGATGACGCCTGCGCCGATTGGTTAGCGGAAATGTTCCGACTTCAGAGAGGTCTTCTTCGCCTGTCCGGGCTTGAACTCGGCCTTGCATGCCGGCGTCAGCTCGCTCTGCTTGCTCTCCAGGCAGGCCTCGATCTTGGACACGTCAGGAATGTCCGCGGCGCAGAAGCGGAAGGCGTCGCCCATGCAGGCCGAGCGCTCCTGCGCGGTGCCCTGCGCCGCGGCGGGTGCGGAGATGATGAGGAGAAGGCCGGCAAGAGCGGCGGCCGGCCGCGCAGTTCCTGGGACAGGCATCGTCATGTTCCTTCCCGATTGCAGGTTTCGCTTCGTGACAGGCGCGTGATGAATGTCGCTCCTATCCGCCCGATTCTTTCATTGTCCTCAGCAGTGCGTCGCGTTGCCTGAGGAGCTTTTCAAGTTCCTCGTTTTGCCACGCCAGCCGGTCCGCATTGCGCTCTTCGTCCCCGGCGCCCGAATACGCCGTCGCCTGTTCCATCAGCTGGCGGACATTGTCGCGCGCGATGGCAATGCGGTCTTCGAGCTCGGGCAGCGAAAGGGAACTGATGTCATTCATCCCGTGTCCTCCCTCGGGCCGGCGGGCGGCATGATCGGGAAGATCATAGCGCCTCAGGTGGTCCGCGGGGAGGGTCCTGTCTGCTCACCCCGCAGCTACACCTTGCTTGCCATACGTATGAGATGGCGCACCGGTGCTGGCACCGGAGCTGCTGCGCGTATCTAGCGCGCCACCGTGCGCCAGCCCCTGGCGAGAATGACCGTGCCCGCGTGAGCGACCGCTTCCGCTACACCGGCGACCCGCCGTCCCGCGCCGGCGACGGCTTCGGCGGTTTCCGTCACCACCAGCACCGCCTCGTTGGCGACCGCAACGACCGACTCGCCCGCCGCCCGCGCGGCAGCGCCGGCCGCGTTGCCGACGGCCGACTTGGCATTGTCGATGCGGTCGACGCGGGCCTGGGCGGCGATGGCGCGCTGCCGCGCTTGCTCCGCCTTGCGCCTGAGATATTCGCGTTCGGCCCGCTTCAGCCGGACGTGCTGGACGCCGTAGGCGATGCCGGAGAAACCGGCCAGCACGGCGGTGAACGCCGCCGAGGTATAGAACTGCATGTCGATCAGCAGCGCGGTGGCGAAACACAGAAGCAGCACGCCGACCAGCGCGAACAGCTTCTTGCCGCGGCGGGTGATGGCATAGGCGGCGATTTGCCGGACGAAAGCAGCCCACATAGAAGTCATCCTCCGTCGCCGGATCCGTACCGGCATGAGTTGCGGCCGGGCGAACTGCCGTGCCCGGCACAGATGCCTCATAGATAGGAACGCGTGCGCCCTGGCGCAATCTGCGCGGGAAAGCATGCGCCCGATGCCGTTGCAGGCTGTCCTTGCCGTCACCAACGGCACAGTCCTGGAACCCGGCGGAGTGACGCGGGGAACGCCAGCGCCCGCTTCATCGAACTAGGGTGAAACGGACGAACCCGTGCTACGCGGTCGCGGCATCGATGGCATCGCCGAGCCGTTCGACGATGGCGTCAATGATCTGCGCGTCGACGATGTAAGGCGGCGCGATCAGCACGTGGTCGCCGAGGGTGCCGTCGACCGTGCCGCCTGTGGGATAGACCATCAGCCCGCGCGCCATCGCCTCGCCCTTGACGCGGGCATTGATCTTGCGGGCCGCATCGAAGGGCCGCTTGCTGCCGCGGTCGGCAACGAGCTCGATGCCCTGGAACAGGCCGCGTCCGCGCACGTCGCCCACGAAGGGATGATTGCCGAACCGCTCGTTCAGGCGGCGCGCCAGGTAGGACCCCTGCGTGCGCACATTGGCCAGCAGGTTGTCGCGCCGGATCACCCGCTGCACCGCGAGCGCAGCGCTGCAGGCGAGGGGGTGGCCCATGAATGTGTGGCTGTGCTTGAACGCGCCCGAACCACCGGCGATCGCCCTGAAGATCCTGTCCTGCATCAGCACCGCGCCGATCGGCGCATAGCCGCCGCCGAGGCCCTTGGCGATCGCCATCAGATCGGGGCTGACGCCTTCCTGCTCGCAGGCGTGCAGGGTGCCGGTGCGCCCCATGCCGCACATCACCTCGTCGAGAATGAGCAGAATGCCGTGACGGTCGCAGATCTCGCGCACGCGCCGGAAATAGCCGGGCACCGTCGGAACCGCGCCCAGCGTCGCCCCGACCACCGTCTCGGCCACGAAGGCAATGACTGTGTCGCCGCCGAGCTCCTCGATCTTGTCCTCGAGCTCGCGGGCGAGGCGCTCGCCATAGGCCTGCGGCGTCTCGTCGGCGCGCCGCTCGCGGTATTCATAGACCGGCGACACGTGATGCGTGCGGAACAGCAGCGGCTCGAACGGCTCGCGCTGCAGCGGCCGCCCGCCGACCGAGAGCGCGCCCGAGGTGATGCCGTGATAGCTCTGCCGCCGCGCCACGATGGCGCGCCGTTGCGGCTCGCCGCGCTCGACAAAATACTGGCGCGCGAGCTTGAGCGCGGCCTCGATCGCCTCCGACCCGCCGCTGACATAGTAGACATGGCTGATGCCCTCCGGCGCGTCCGCAACGAGGACATCGGCCAGCTCTTCCGCCACCTCGGTGGTGAAGAAGCTGGTGTGCGCATAGGCGAGCCGGTCGAGCTGGGCATGCATCGCCGCCAGCACGTCGGGATGCGAATGTCCGAGACACGACACCGCGGCGCCGCCGGAGGCGTCGATATATTCCTTGCCCTTGTCGTCACGAAGACAGACGCCGTGCCCGCCGGCCGCGACCGGGTAGGGATGGCCGGTCTGACGATGAAGAATGTGCGTCATTGCCGGGCGCACATGCAGATCAGGTTGCGCATGAACGAGTTGTCACCGGTTTGACCGAATTCGGGTTACCGACTAAACCCAATACGCGACTGCGTGCAAGAGGCCACGGGTACATGAGTTGGCGGATCGGGGTCGATATCGGCGGCACGTTCACCGACGTGGCGCTGGTTGACGAGGCGAGCGGGCGCATCGGCGTCGCCAAGGTCCCGACCACACCCGGCAACCTCAGCGAAGGGGTGGTCAGCGCGCTCGATACGGCGATGAGCCGCCATGACATCCCGGCGGTCGAGGTGGAACTGCTGTCGCACGCGACCACCGTGGTGACCAATGCAATCCTCGAGGAACGCGGCGCCCGCGCCGCGCTGATCACCACGCGCGGCTTCCGGGACGTGCTGGAACTGCGGCGATCGGCGCGCGGCAATCTCTACGACCTGTTCCAGGACTCGCCGGTGTCGCTGATCCCGCGCCGCCGGCGCTACGAGATCACCGAACGGATCGGCGCCGACGGTAACGTCGTCACGCCGCTTGCCGACGACGAAATCGATGCGCTGGTCGCGACGCTGCAGGAAACGCGCGTCGAGTCCGTCGCCGTTGCGCTCCTCTTCAGTTTCCTCAATCCGGACCATGAGCGGCGACTGGGCGCGCGCCTGCGGGCGGCGCTGGACGTGCCGGTCTATCTGGCATCGGAGGTGCTGCCCGAGATCAAGGAGTTCGAGCGCTCCAGCACGACCGCCGTGTGCGCCTATGTGGGGCCGATCCTGTCGTCCTATCTCGACCGCCTGCAGCAGGTCACCAGGAGTCGCGCGCTGCCGCCGCTCTACGTCATGGGCTCGAACGGCGGCATGCTGGAAGCGGCCGAGGTGATCGCCATGCCGGCGCTGGCGGTGGAGTCGGGTCCGGCCGCCGGCGTGGTCGCTGCCGCGCTGGTCGCGCGCCAGACCGGGCGGCCCGATCTGCTGTCCTTCGACATGGGCGGCACCACCGCCAAGGCCAGCCTGATCCGCGCCGGCCAGTACGGCACGACGCCGGAATACGAGGTCGGCGGCGGTTCCAGCATGAATCGCTGGATGCACGGCACCGGTCATCCGATCCGCGTGCCGGTGATCGATCTCGCCGAGGTTTCGGCGGGCGGCGGATCGATTGCCTGGGTCGACCGCGCGGGCGCGCTGCGCGTCGGGCCGAAGAGCGCCGGCGCCGATCCCGGTCCCGTGTGTTACGGCCGCGGTGGCACAGAACCGACGGTGACCGACTGCAACCTGCTGCTTGGCTATCTGGACAGGGAATCGCTGCTCGGCGGCGAGCTCGCCATCGACCATGCTGCCGCCGAGGCCGCCATTCGCAAGCGTCTCGCCGAACCGCTCGGCGTCGACGCGCGAAGCGCCGCGGCTGCCGTGATCGACGTGGTCAACAACGCCATGGCGGAAGTTCTCAAGATCGTCTCCTTGCAGCGCGGCCATGATCCGCGTGACTTCGTGCTTGCCGCCTTCGGTGGCGCCGGACCGCTGCACGCGGCCGCGCTCGCCGACGAACTCGGCATCGCCGAGATCGTCTGCCCGCCGATCCCCGGCGCCTTCTCCGCGCTCGGCCTGATCGCGACCGACCTCAAGCGCGACTACGTGCGCACCCTCTACACCAGCACGGCGACGGCCGATCCGGCCTTCGTGGAGGAGGCCTTCGCGGAGCTCGAGCGCGAGGGCGCCGCCATGCTCGAGCGGGCCCGCGTGGCAGCCGCAAACCGCCGGTTCGAGCGCTCGGTCGATGCGCGCTACGCACGGCAATCCTACGAACTGGAAGTACCGGCGCCGCCGCGCGCGGTGGATGCGGCCGCACTTGAAGAGATCGCCGAGAGCTTTCACGGCCGCCACCGCAGCACCTATGGTCACGACAACCGCGGCGAGCCGGTCCAGATCGTCAACGTGCGCGTTGCCGCGATCGGCACGCTTCCGCCGCTGACGATCTGCGACAGGCCGCCGCCGTCAGCAAAGGACGCCGCCAAGGCAAAGCGGCCGGTCTGGTTCCGCGAAACCGGCGCCGTCGAAGCGACAGTCTATGACCGCGGCCGGCTGCCGGCGGGCTGGAGCGCGGCGGGACCGATGGTGATCGAGTCGCTGGAGTCCACCATCCTTGTCCCCCCCGGCTGGCAGGCTAAGATGAACGAGGACGGTTTTGTGCTGCTGACGCGCCGGTAACCCGAAGGCAGCAACAGGTCCGGCACCCTTCAAACACGCTGCATTGCGACGGACTATGACGACCATGAAAGACGATCTGCAGCGCAGCGATCCCGCCACGTTCGAGATCATCAAGAACAGCCTGTTCAAGATCGCCGAGGAAATGCGGGTGGTGCTGGCCAAGACCGCATTCTCGCCGCTGCTGAAATCGGCCGGCGACTACTCCTGCGGCGTATTCGATGCGCAGGGCGAGATGGTGGCGCAGGGCCCCGACCTGCCGATCCACCTCGGCTCGATGCCCGACGCGGTCCGCGCCGTGGTCGCCGCGTTTGCGGGCGACGTGCACGACGGCGACGTCTTCATCCACAACGATCCGTATTTCGGCGGCAGCCACCTGCCGGACGTCAACGTCGTGCGGCCGGCGTTCTGCGACGGCGAGCTTGTTGGCTACACCTGCCTGCGCGCGCACTGGCCCGACGTCGGCTCCGCCACGCCCGGCAGCTACGGCGCGGTCACCGAGATCTTCGGCGAGGGACTGCGGCTGCCGCCGTTGCGCCTGATCAGCCGCGGCACGCTCAATGTCGACCTCGAGCATCTGATCCTGGCGAACGTGCGCACGCCCGACGAGCGCAAGGGCGATCTCGGTGCCCAGCTCGCCGCCACCCTGCGCGCCACCGAGCGCCTGCAGATGCTCGCCCGCCGCTACGGCGTGCAGCAACTGATCGCCACCATGGCCGCCGTCATGGATTATTCCGAGCGGCTGATGCGCGCGACGCTGATGGACCTGCCGGACGGCGAAGGCGCGTTCGAGGATTTCTGCGACGGCGACGGCATTTCCGATGATCCCTCGGGCAAGGATGCGCCGTTCTGGATTCGCATGGCGGTGACGAAGAAGGGGGACCGGCTGACCGTCGACTTCGCCGGCACCGACCCGCAGGTCCGGGGGCCGATGAACGCGCCGCTGTCGGTGACCGCGTCCGGCGTCTATTGCGGGCTGAAGACCGCAATCGATCCGAAAAATCTTATTCCGCCGAACTCCGGCTGCTGGCGCGCCATCACGGTGACGGCTCCGAAAGGGTCGGTGGTCAATGCCGAATTCCCCGCGCCGGTCGTTTACGCCAACCACGAGATGTCGCATCGCGTTGCCGACATGGTGATGGGTGCGCTCGCCAATTTCATGCCCCACCAGGTGATGGCCTGCAGCCAGGGCACGTCGGCGATCCTGACGCTGGGCGGCGTCGATCCGCGCAGCGGGCGGTCCTATGTGTCCTACGAGACGGTGAAGGGCGGATACGGGGCGCGGCCCAACAAGGACGGCATCAACGTGATCGCCAGCGGCATCTCCAACACCATGAACACGCCGGTGGAAATTCTGGAGATGGCGTTTCCGGTGCGTATCGAGAGTTACGCAGTGAACCCGGACTCCGGCGGCGCCGGGCACTTTCGCGGCGGCTGCGGCGCGCGGCGCGTGTGGCGCATGCTTGCCGGTAACGCGACGGGAGCGCTGTGCATGGAACGGATGACGTCACCGCCGTTCGGGCTGCTCGGCGGCGCGGCCGGTGCCGCTGCCGTGGTGACTCTGACGACGGCGGACGGCGCCGCCCGTCAGCTGCCGAGCAAGGGCGCGTTCTCCTGGCCCGCCGGCGCCGTCGTCGACATGATCACGCCCGGTGCCGGCGGTTTCGGCCCGCCGGCCGACCGCGATCGCCAGCAGATCGGACGCGACCTGCTCGACGGCTATGTCAGCGACGCGGCGGCGCGAGACGATTACGGCGTCGCGGATCCGGACGCGTTGCGCGCGGCCGCCGCGAAGGAGGATGCCGCGTGAGCTACCTGCCGAACTCGCCCGCCGCCCGCGACATCGCGAGCGTGGTGCACATGCAGACCAACCTGCGCCGGCACCAGGAGGAAGGTCCGCTGATCATGGCGCGCGGCAGCGGATGCCGCGTCTTCGACGACAGCGGCCGCGACTACATCGACGCCGTGGCCGGGCTGTGGTGCGCGGCGCTCGGCTTCGCTTCGGAGCGGCTCGCCAAAGTGGCCTACGCGCAGATGCGCGAGCTCGGCTACTATCACATCTACCGTCACCGCTCGAATGAGCCGGTGATCGCCTTGGCCGAGAAGCTGCTGCAGATCGCGCCGGTGCCGATGGCGCGCGTCCTGTTCCAGTGCTCGGGCTCGGAGGCCAACGAGACCGCGATCAAGCTTGCCTGGTACTACTGGGACGCCGTCGGCCAGCCGCAGCGCACGAAGGTCATCGCGCGTCACATGGCCTATCACGGCAACACCTGCGCGGCTGTCAGCCTGTCGGGCAAGCCCGACATGCATGTCGGCTTCGGCCTGCCGCTGGCGCCGTTCCGCCATACCGAGTTTCCGCACTACTACCGTCGCCACGAGCCGGGCGAGAGCGAGGAGCAGTTCTCCGCCCGCATGGCGGACGCGCTCGATGCGCTGATCCGGGCGGAGGGGCCCGAGACCATCGCCGCCTTCTTTGCCGAGCCGGTGATGGGTGCCGGCGGCGCGGTCGTTCCGCCGCGCGGCTATTTCGAGAAAATCCAGGCCGTGCTGCGCAAATACGACATCCTGTTCGTGGCCGACGAGGTGATCTGCGGCTTCGCCCGCACCGGCGCGATGTGGGGTTCGCAGACGTATTCCCTGAAGCCGGACATGATCACCTCGGCCAAGGCGCTGTCCGCCGCCATGCAGCCGATCTCCGCCGTCCTGATCAACGAACGCATCCACGAGGCCATGCTGGTGCAGTCGGACCGGCACGGCAATTTTGCCCACGGCTTCACCTACGCCGGTCATCCGGTTGCGGCTGCGGTCGCGCTCGAGGTGCAGCGGATCTACGAGGAGATCGACATCGTCGGCCGCGCCCGGCGTCTGGGTCCTGTGCTGCAGTCGACGCTCGGCAGGCTCGCGGACCATCCGCTGGTCGGCGACGTGCGCGGGACCGGGCTCATTCTCGGCATCGAGCTCATGCGCGACGGCCGCAATCGCGTTCCGTTCGACCGCGCACTCGATGTCGGCAACCGGGTCGGCGCCGCCGCCAGGAAACACGGGCTCATCGTACGGGTGGTCGGCGATCGCCTCGTGTTCGCCCCGCCGCTGGTGATCGAGGAGGACGACATCGCGGACATCGGTGCCCGCCTCGCGCGGGCGCTTGACGACGTGGCCGCCGGTCTCGCGGCATGATCGCCGGGCCCGCGCCGGGTCGCACTATGATACCAGCGCGAGAAACTCCTGCCGCGTGACCGGATTGTCGCGGAAGCAGCCGAGCATGCGGCTGGTCACCATGTCGGTGTCGTGCTTGTGGATGCCGCGCGTCGACATGCAGTGATGGTTCGCCCTGAGCACCACGCCGACGCCCTGCGGCTGCAGCACGTCCTGGATGGTGTTGGCGATCTGCGCGGTCATCTTTTCCTGGATCTGCAGACGCTTCGCATAGGCCTCGACCACACGCGCCAGCTTGGAAATGCCGACCACCCGTCCGGTCGGCACATAGGCGACCCAGGCACGGCCGATGATCGGCGCCACGTGATGCTCGCAATGGCTCTCGAACGGGATGCCGCGCAGCACGATCATCTCGTCGTAGCCGTCGGTCTCCTCGAAGGTGGTCGACAGCATCTGCGCGGGGTCGACCGCGTAGCCGGAGAAGTACTCCCTGAAGGCGCGCGCCAGCCGCGCCGGTGTCCTGGCCAGTCCGTCACGGTCCGGATCGTCGCCCGCCCAGCGGATGATGGTGCGGAAGGCAGCCTCCGCCTCCTCGCGGGTAGGGTTGTCCGCGGGCGTGGCGGCATCGGGCTGGATACGGGTGACCATGTTCATCGCGGGGATATCTCCTGTTGCGCGAGCGGAATCGGCTTCGACGCCGGTCCTGTCAGTTGAGCCGCGCGGCCGGATCCGCGATCGGGAGGGTGAACCCGAACACGGTGCCGTGCGGCATGCCGGGTGCAGCCCGGAGTCGTCCGCCATGGGTCTCGATGATGTTCCGGCAGATCGAAAGCCCCATGCCCATGCCTTGCGGCTTGGTCGTAAAGAACGGCGCGAACAGCTTGTCCGCGTCGTCGGGATTGAGGCCCACGCCGCTATCCGCGACGCAGACGATCACCTCGCCGTCATTCTGCTCGGTCCGGATGCGAAGCGTGCGGGGACGGTCGGTGACAGTGCTCATCGCATCGATTGCGTTTCCGATCAGATTGATGACGACCTGCTGCAACTGCACGCGATTGACGAAAACGCGCGGCAGGGTTCCGGCTTCGACTGTGCGGACCGTCACTCCGTGGTTTGCCAACTCGCTGCGCAGCAGATCGAGGACCTCGGCGACAAGCGCGTTGAGGTCGACCAGCGACCTGCTCCGGACATCCTTCTGGTACATGGCCCTGACGGCCTCGACGACCTTCGCCGCCCGGTGACTGTCGGCGACCATGCGCTGAAGCAATGCGCGCGCCTCTTCGAGGTCCGGTGTTCCCAGGCTGAGCCATCGCAGGGCCGCGCTGCCACCCGATGCGATGGCGGCGAGAGGCTGACTGATTTCGTGCGCGATCGACGCCGACAATTGTTCTGCGATGTCCGTACACGCCGGCGTGTCGGCCCGTCCGTTGCGGTCCGGATCGTCTTCTGCCCGGCGGATAATCGTGCTGAAGGCCGCTGTCGCCTCGTCACAGACGGGAATGTCCGCAGGCGTGGCGACATCGGGCCGAATGCGCGTGACCATGTTCATTGCGGGCGCCTCTCTTTTTGTGTGTGAACGGGACTTCCGGCTGAGTGCCGGCCCGCGTCCCGGGGACGGAAGCGGACCGGCTGTTGATCGGCATGAGGGAGGAGGCGCCGATCAGCTCTGCGGCGGCAGGATCACCTTGTCGATGACGTGGATGACGCCGTTCGAGGCCGGGATGTCGGCCTTCACGACGTTGGCGTCGTTGATCATCACCTTGCCGCCGTTGGTGGAGACCTTGACCATCTTGCCGTTGACGGTCTTGGCCTCGTCCAGCTTGGTGACCTGCTCGGCTTTCACCGAGCCCGGTACCACGTGATAGGTGAGGATCGCCGTCAGCTTCGCCTTGTTTTCCGGCTTCAGCAGGCTCTCCACCGTGCCGGCCGGCAGCTTGGAGAACGCGGCGTCGGTCGGCGCGAACACGGTGAACGGCCCGTCGCCTTTCAGCGTGCCGACCAGGTCGGCCGCCTTGAGCGCCGCCGCCAGCGTCTTGAACTGGCCGGCGCCGACCGCCGTGTCGACGATGTCCTGGCTGGTGGCGCGCGAATGGGTGCTGCCCATTGTCAGCCCGGCTACGGCCAGCGCGACCGCGGCCAGCGAAGCGATGATTGTGACTCTGGTCTTCATTTCCTGCTCCTGATTTTGACTCGTTTGACGTGGGGGCCGGCTGCGCCGGCGTTCCCGGTGTGGGGCGCGGCGGAGCGAAAGGCGTCTTGCCTTGCGTCCGCCGTCGGACTATTGATTAACGATAAAATGTATTTTCTTGAAGCTCACATTCACGTGAAATGAAAAGTAGTTTTCCTGTCGTTAAAATGGTGCTATCGGCTTTTGAGCGGGAGTGAAAATGGAACCGGAACCATGCTGTCGGAGACCCTGACCACCGCCCTCGAGGGCTATGCCGTGGGCCCCAAGGTCCGCCGGCTGCGGCTGCGCAAGAAGCTGGGCCTGGTCCAGCTCGGCGAGCACACCGGGCTGTCGCCGGCGCTGCTGTCGAAGATCGAGCGCGGCCAGCTGTTTCCGACGCTGCCGACCCTGCTGCGCATCGCGCTGGTCTTCGGCGTCGGCCTCGATCACTTCTTCAAGGAGGACAGCGACCGCCCCGTGCATGCGGTCGTGCGCAAGCGCGACCGCATCCGCCTGCCCGACAAGATGGGGCGCCGCACGCCCGCCTATCATTTCGAGTCGCTCGACTATCCGGTGAGCGAGAGCAAGCTCAACGGCTACTACGTCGAGATCGAATCGGGGGACGAGCCGTCGGAGCCGCACGAGCACCCCGGCGCCGAGATCATCTACGTGCTGCGCGGCGAGCTGGTGGTGAATTTCGATGGCGAGGATTTCACGCTGGGCGAGGGCGACTCGATGTATTTTGACTGCAGCCATCCGCACAGCTACCGCCGCAACGGATCGTCGCCCTGCGCCGCCGTCGTCGTCGTGACGGCGTGAGCGGGCGTGCCGTCATCAGGCCAGGGCGTCAGGCCGGGGACGCAGTGGTTCGCGTCGGCAGCTCCGGGCACAGCACGAGCTTGCCGTCGAGACCGCCCGCCTCGAGACGGCGGTGCGCCTCGGCGACCTCGTCGAACGAGATGCGTCCGGCGATGCGCGGCCGGATCGCGCCCGATGCCAGCAGGTCGAACAGCCGTGCCAGGTCCTCCCTGAACCAGGCGGGATGGCGCGCGCGCATCGCATTGATCGAGTAGAGGCGGATGCGTTTGCCGCCGGGCAGCCAGCTCAGCAGGCGCCGCCGCAGGTAAACGCGCGCGATCCACATCAGCATTGCGGGCAGGCGGCGCTGCGCCTGCACGCCTGCAGTATAGCCGTAGGCGCAGAGCAGGCCGCCGGCCCGGAGCGCGGCGAATGAACGGGCATAGTCGTCCGCGCCGACTCCGTCGAAGACGACGTCGAAGCCGCCCGGCAGCACGCGGGTGACGTCGTCGCGCCGGTAGTCGATCGGCGTGGCACCGAGTTCGCGGAGCAAGCCTGCGTGTTCGCCGCGCGCGGTGCCCCACAATTCGAGTCCGGCCATCCTGCCGAGCACGACCAGCGCCTGGCCGACGGCGCCGGCCGCGCCCTGCACCAGCACGCGCTGGCCGCGCTCCACGCGAGCCGTGCGGTGGAGCAGCTGGTAGGCGGTCGTCCAGCTCAGGATCAGCGCGGCCGCCTCCGCCGCGTCGACACCCGCCGGCACGCGCGTCAGGTCCTGGGCGCGCAGCGTGCGCCAGGCGGCGTTCGACCCGAGCACCGTCATGTCGGCCACGCGGTCGCCGATGCGATAGTCGCGCACGCCGTCGCCGAGCCGGTCGATCTCGCCGACGACATCGTAGCCCGTCACGAAGGGCGGCCGGCGGCGCATGGTCTGCGGATAGAGATGACGCCGGATTACGACGTCCGTGTACTCGATGCCCGAAGCGAGCACGCGGATCCGCACCTCGCCGCGGTCGGGCGCCGGCAGCGGCGCGTCGGCGACCTGCAGCACGTCGGCATCACCGAAGCGCGTGAGCTGGACGACCCGGTTGTTCGGCGCACTCATTGGGCGGACCCGCCATCCCGCCGGCGCGGCAGCGCGTCAAGAAGGGCCGGGGCGGTTCAGGCAGCGTAAGATTGAGCGAAGGCGGAGATCGACCGCAATCCGTACGACTACGGAGGATGGCGACATGGCAAGGTGGACGTCGCGCGAACTTGGCGCGGCGCTGTGTTGCCGTCGCGTTTCAAATGATCCCGGGAAGGCCTATCGTACATCAAAGCCTTGCAATTCCGATACGGGGCAGGGCCCTCGCGCATTGCCTGACTGGCCCTGAACCGATCCCGGGAACCGCGCCATGAACACCGCCGACACCTACCGTCTCTCGACCAAAGCCGCGGAAGGCTACGAGCGGCAGAAGGTGCCGTCCCTGTTCGGCCCGCTGGCGCGGGCGACGCTGGATGCCGTTTCGCTTCCGGAGGGGGCGCATATCATCGACCTGGCCTGCGGCACCGGCATCATTTCGAAGTTGGCATCCGGGCGTCTGGGCGGCACGGGCAGGATCGTCGGCACGGACCTCAATCCGGCCATGGTCGAGGTCGCCCGCCGAACGATGCCGGCGAGCCGGCACAGGATCGAATGGTTCGCCTGCGACGTGACGGAGTTGCCATTTGCGGACGGCGAGTTCGATATCGCCTTCTGCCAGCAGGGCCTGCAGTTCTTTCCCGACAAGCCGGCAGCTCTCGCCGAAATCCGCCGGGTGCTCAAACCCGGCGGGCGGCTTTATCTGAGCTGCTGGAAATCGGTGACGCCGCTTTTCCAGGCGGCTTCCGACAGCATGCGGCGGCGCATTGGTGATGACATCGCCGAGCAGGCACTGCGCCCGTATGCATTCCGCGACGGCAAGGTCATCTCGTCCCTGCTTCGGGATGCCGGCTTCGACATCGATGAAGTCTCCGCGCTTGCCATCGACCGCCGTCTGACGCCGGTACGCCCTGCGGTCCGCGCGGAAATCCTCGCCCAGCCGTTCGAGCAGGCGCTGCTCGCGAGCGGCGACGCCACTATCGATGCCATCGTCGGGGATATTGTTGCGGCGCTCGAGCCTTTCCGCGGCGGCGACAGCATGACCGTTCCGTCCGAGGTTCAACTTTTCCAGGCGAGGAGACCGGCCGCCGCATAGGGCGGGCCGGCCGTGGCCCCGGCGCCGGGTTGCCCCGGCCGCCGTGCATGGTATTGAAGATCAAGCGATTGCAGACCGGGGGTCCGGCATTTGCCGGGCAATAATTGTGTTGAGTCATGCGTGATGAGTAACCGTGTAACCGACGACCGCGTCATCATCGCCGGCGGCGGCTTTGGCGGCCTGGCGACGGCGCTCACCCTCCACCAGATCGGCGTCCCCTGCATCGTGTACGAAGCGGCCCGCGAGATGCGCCCGCTCGGCGTCGGCATCAACCTGCAGCCCAATGCGGTGCGCGAGCTCTATGACCTCGGCATCACCGAAGCGGATCTCGATAGCGTCGGCCTGCCGGCGAAGGAATGGGCGCTGGTGGGCCTGAACGGCAACGACATCTATTGCGAGCCGCGCGGGCGGCTCGCCGGCTACAACTGGCCGCAATACGCCGTGCACCGCGGCCGGTTCCTCATGCTGCTGTACGACAAGGTGATGGAGCGCATCGGGCCGCGGTCTGTGCGGCTGGGCGCCCGCGTCACCGGCTACCGCAAGTCGGCCGGCGGTGTGCGCGCATTGATCGAGCACGCCGACGGCACGACGTCGGAAGAGCAGGGCGCACTGCTCATCGGCTGCGACGGCATCCACTCCGCCATCCGCGCGCAGATGCATCCCGGCCAGCCGCCGATTCACTGGGGCGGGGCGGTGATGTGGCGCGGCACCACCTGGGGCAGGCCGATCCGCAGCGGCGCCGCCTTCGTCGGCCTCGGCACGTATAACCAGCGGATGGTCTTTTATCCGATCTCGCATCCCGATCCGCAGACGGGCCTGTCGATCATCAACTGGATCGCCGAGCTCACCATGGACAATGCCGAGGGCTGGAAGCAGGCCGGCTGGTTCCGGCAGGTGCCGGCCACCGACTTCGTCCATCATTTCGACGACTGGGTCTGGGACTGGCTCGACGTGCCGGCGCTGATCCGCGGCGCGGACGTCGTGTTCGAGAACCCGATGATTGACCGCGATCCGGTGCCCACCTGGCGCGACGGTCCGGTGGCGCTGCTCGGCGATGCCGCGCATGCCATGTATCCGACCGGCTCCAACGGCGGCAGCCAGGCCATTGTCGACGCGCGCGTGCTCGGCGCGGCGTTGGTCGAGCACGGGGTCACGCCGGACGCGCTCGCCGCCTTCGACGAAAAGCTGTGCGGCCCGATCTCGCAGCTCATCCTGCGCAATCGCGGCCACGGGCCCTTCGGGCTGCTCCACATGGTCGATGAGCGTTGCGGCGGCACGTTCGACAATATCGACGATGTGATCCCGCCGCAGGAGCGCGCCGAGTTCATGGCCGGCTACAAGGCCGCCGCCGGCTTTGCCATCGAGAGCCTCAACAAGGCGCCGCCGACAATTCCTCCCGGCACACAGATGCGCGCGACGGCGGTGGTGTGAACTGCCATTGCTGTCCGGCGCGACGGTCGCCGCCCTCATCCTGAGGAAATGCGAAGCCCCGCCCGGGGGCGGGACTTCCGGGTCGGTCAGGACGCGTCCGTAGTCAGCATTCGGAGTGCGTGCAGATGCCGCCGAGCGGGGTCGGGGTGCCACCGCCGCGGGCGGAGTCGGGATCGTACTGCGACACCAGATCCTGCTGCGAGACGACGGCCGGTCGGCTGGTCGATTGCACAGGATCGCTGCTGCCGGGATCCTGCGGCATCGCCCCGGGGCCGATGCCGGTGATCCGATCGAGGATGGTCTTGGGTTTCTCCTTCAGCCAGTGGAAGGGATGATCGCCGCCCTCGACATGGTCGGGGTCGTAGCGGCGATCAACTGAACGGATTTGTCCGGAGGGTGCATGCAGTTCGCTGTAGGAACCCGGTACGCGCCGTCCATGCCATCCCCTGACCCAGGTGTCCTCGCGGCCGGAAATGTAGTTGTAACGGTGAACATTTTGAGGAGCACCGACGCCCGCCTGCATCATCACCTCTCGCTCAACGAGATTGCGGGTATTCGGGTCATAGTTGACACGATCCTCGCGCACTGAAGAATCGGTGCCTGTTTCGTTGAACGTGACGGTGGTTTTTGTCACGTCAATGGAGTCCGGGGTGACAGTCTTTGTCGTGATCGTACCAGTGCCCGGATCGCGATAAGTCGTGGTGCCGTGGCCAGCCACGCCGCCGATGGCCGCCGCGATGCTGCCCGGCGTGACGCCGAGCGCCTGCTTGGCCGCGTCTCCGGTGGCGGACCCCGGCGTATTGCGCGGAGCGGTGCCGTGGCTGTTGTCGAGAAAACCGAACAGGGGGGAGTCGACCCCGGCTCCCGCCAGCGCGTCGCCGAACTGACGGCTGCCCGGTGCGATCAGGCCGGGGCCGATTGGCACAGGATTGTCCTGCCCGGACATGCCCGCGTCGCGGTCGTGCTCCGGATGCAGCGGATCGGGCAGCCCGAGAGCGTGATCCGCACGGGCCAGCTCGGACACGCCCTCGGACGCTTCGATCGCTTGCTTGACGTCCTTGATCCGGGCCAGTTCGGACGCCTGCTTCTTGCCCAGGGCGGGCGCATGCGTCACACCCGTCAGGTCCGGCCTCGGCGACGGGAGTGGCACGTCGAACCTGATGGCCGGTTTGGCCACGACGACTCTCTGCGACGGGACCTTGGCCGCGCGCGCCGTGTCCCTGTCCTTCCGCTTGCTGTGCCGGTGTTTCTTGTTCACCAGCCGGCTGGTCGGGATCCGGACGTGGACCCGCGGTGTGATGGGGCGGATGTGAGGTCGCACCATGGGCCTGACCTTGACGGTCGGAACCTTGTTGTTGCCCGCGCCGGCGGGGCCCAACGCGCCCGGGGCGCAGAGGGCGATGGCCGCTGCAGTTGCGGTGGTCAAAAGGGTGGTTTTTCGCATCGAACGCTCCCCGATCAGGACAAGGGTACTCCGCATAGGTCGCGCCTCGGGGCCCAGGGGTTCAGCGACCGGGTTGCAGGACGGCGGGCCGACCAAACCAAGGCCTGTGTGAACTGGCTCACACAGCCGTGGTCCGCGCTGGCCGACACTGCGCGCGGACGGGCGGCAGTGAATGCATCCGGGAGGCCGCCGGGGGTCGCGTCATGCTCGGGATCGCCGGCATCATCTGCATCGTGTCGGGTGCGGCAGTCGCCTGGCGTTCGGGACATGATCCGGCGCACGCGCGCTGCCTGGAAATTGTCGGCGGGCTGCTGCTGATCGGTGGCGTGGCGATGCTGGGGGTGAAACTGGGGCCCATCGCGGAAGCGGTGAACTTCTAGGGGCCTTGTCTCACCGTGCAGGCGGAGATCGATGGCGCGCTGCAGCGGCCCGGCCATCTCCGAGTTGCCACTTTTCCCGGCTACGCTGAAAAGCCGGTTCCGATCAGGCCGCGTTTCCGTCAAGCCCTTGGACTATCGGCATGTTTGGCAGGTTGCAGATTTCGCGTTGGCTCATTGGGGCGGTCATGGCGGCCGCCGTCGGATGCGTGGGCCTGGTCGGCCTGCAAATCGCCTGGTCGACGCCTGCCGAAGCCTTCCTCGAGAACCTGTTCCGCCCCCTGTTCACCGGGCGCGACTACCAGCGCCGCCGCCGCGCGCCGCATGTCTACAGGGGCCCCCGGAGCCACAGGGAGGAGCGCGGTCACGGTTCACGCGCGCCGGCACCCCGCGGATCGAAAGAGGTGCCGCCGGGCGCCACCACCATCCTGGTCATGGGCGACGGCATGGCCGACTGGCTCGGCTACGGCCTGGAGAAAGCGTTTTCCGAGGTGCCCGAAATCGCCGTCGTGCGCGAGACCAAGCGGCGCTCGGGCCTGATCCGCTATGAGCGCAAGAGCGATATCGACTGGTGGCATCATGCGCGCGAGTACCTGGCGGAGAACCGGGCCGACTACGTGGTGATGATGCTGGGCATCAATGACCGCCAGGACATTCGTGAAAGGGATGTCATCGCGAAGGCCGAGTACGAGGCCCAGGAGAGAAAGCGGCAGGCGGAAGCGGCGGTGCAGCGGGCGCTGGAGAATGCGCCGGGCGGTGCCGATTCCGCGACGCAGGAGAATGCGGACCGGAAAAAGAGCGCGGCGGCCGAACCGGAGAAGCGCAAGAGATCCAACGCCACCTTCGCCTTCCGCGACAGCCGGTGGGAGAAGGTCTATGCCCGGCGCATTGACAGGACGATCGCTGCGCTGAAGAGCAGGGGTGTGCCGGTGTTCTGGGTCGGCCTGCCGGCGGTCCGCGGCACGCGCTCGACCGCCGACGTGGTCTATCTCAACGATCTGTTCCGCGCCCGCGCCGAGCGGGCCAACATTGTTTACGTCGATGTCTGGGACGGCTTCGTCAAGGAGTCGGGCCGCTATTCCTCCTACGGTCCCGACCTCGAAGGCCAGACGCGCCGGCTGCGCTCGTCCGACGGAGTCTTTTTCACCAGACACGGCGCCCGCAAGCTGGCGCACTATGTCGAGCGCGAGATCCGGCGCTTCATGAACAATCGCAACGCGCCGGTGGCGCTGCCGTCCGGACCGCTCGGGCCGCTGCCGCGCGGCGAGCCGGGGTCGCGGCCGGTGGCAGGCCCGGTGATCCCGCTGACCGTCCCGCCCGTCAGCAACGCGGTGCTGGCCGGCGCGCCCGGCCGCCATCGCGTGCATGGCGATGCCACCGCCGTCGAGACCCTGGTCCGGGGCGAACCGCTCGATGCACCGACCGGCCGCGCCGACGATTTTTCCTGGCCGCCGGGCAGCAGCGCCGGCAAGCCATCGTCGGGGCCCGCTAGGGCGAAGCCGAAGCGACCGAAAATATCGAAGCAGTCGAAAACATCCGGGGTGCGCGACGTGACGCCGCTGGCGACGGTGCCGCAGTCGTCGCCAAGCATTGCGCCGCTGCCGCCGGAGCCCCCCGCGACCGCTGACGGCCGGTCGGCACCGGAGAGCGATCCGGCTGCCGGCGAGGGCGCAGCCACGCGCAATGCGGCGGCGGACCCCGCATCGGGTGATGCCGGCGACGCCGCATCCGCAGGCGAGGCCGAGACCCGCCCGGCGCAGGACCGCGCGCCGAGCCGGGCCCGCCGCCGGGTCAGGTCACCGCTCGACGTGCTGTTCGGCCGCGACGGCGTGTTCGGCTGGATCCCCCGCTGACGCCGGAAGTCGTGGGCGACGATCAAACGTCGCCTTCGCCATGAAATCCCTCAACGCGGCGGCGCCGACGATTCTCAGGACGCACGTGGTGCGCGGCGGCCCGGTCTGAGCCACCGTTCGTCCCCGCGAAAGCGGGGACCCAGGGGCGGCACTCGGTGACGTTTCAAAAAGAACTGGATTCCCGCTTGCGCGGGAATGAACGGAGAATGGGTCGGCGTTCTCCGAACCTCTCGTGCGCCGTATTTCTGGGCGGTCAGTAAAGTACGGATCACACCGCCTTCAGGTGCGCGTCGCGGCGCTTGAAGAGCTCATCATCCGCATAGCCCATGGTTTCGGGCCGGCCGCGGCCCAGCATCACCTGGAAATAGACCGGTTCGAGGCTGTCGTTCTGGTAGCCGTGGATCACGCCGGCCGGGCAGGCGATGCATTCCCACGGACCGAGCCGTTTGGTGATGCGGTTGCCCTGTTCGTCCTCGACGAACACGTCGAGATGGCCCTGCAGCACGAAGAAGCATTCCTCCACCTCGTGCGTGTGCGGCGCGTTGCCCTGGCCGGGCGGAACGAACATGATCGACAGCGTGAAGTTGCCGGCGGGAATGGCGTTGGGATCGCCGTGCTTGCCGGAACCGCCGGCGCCGATGAAGCGGTGCTGCGCGCGCCGGTAGCCCTCGATTTTTGCGTCCTCGAACGCGGCCCAGTCCGCCTTGCGGTCGGCAAAGCGCGCGGTGTAGCGCTCCATGATGTCGTTCAGCGGAACGCCGACGAGTTCTTTCGGCAGGGGATGTCGCGCGACGCCCATGGGTTCCTCCTGATATTTGTTGTCGGCAACAATGATATTGCACCGTTCCGGCCGGTCAAGAACGCGCGCGCCGCGAGGACGCCTCGCGGGAGCGCCGCTGCGACGGACGCAGGCCTCAGCGCGGGTCGGCGATGAAATCCAGCACGGCCCGGCCGAGCGTCTCGTCGGCAGTGCCGATATGCGCGATCGTCGACGAGTGATTGTGGCCGCGCAGCCAGACGACGGGCGGCGACCGCTTCTTCGCGGCGGCCAGACGATGGACGAGTTCGGCGCAGTGAACGTCGAGCAGCGGATTCTCGTACTCGCCCCAGGCGACCAGGGTGGGGACGCTGTCGGCGCCGGCATGGCTGACCGGCGACACGTCGTCGAGCAGCTGCGAATCCCGGCTGCCGTAATACGCGGCCACCTTGTCGGCATTCGGATTTTCCGGCCGCGTCTCCGCGCGCACGCGGCCGCTGACCACGATCAGGCCGGCAATGCCGGGCCCCGCGGCCGGATGGCGGCGTTTGTCGTAGGCGTAGCTGCCCGTGTGCGCGGCACCGGCGGAATGGCCCATCAGGAAGATGCGCGACCGGTCGATGCCGAGTTCGTCGGCTCGCGCGTGCGTCCAGCGCACCACCGCGCCGACGTCGTCGGAGGCGCCGGGCCAGGGCGCCTCGCCGGCAAGCCGGTAGCCGATGTTGAGCGCGGCCACGCCGTTGCGGGCGAGGTAGTACGACACGTTCGAGTAGATCTCCCCGGTGCGGTTGCGGTCGCCGTCGAGGAAGGCGCCGCCATGCACGAACAGCACCGCCGCGCGCCCGGTTTGCCGGTCACGCGGCGTGTAGAGATCGAAGCGCTGGCGCGCACTCGGCCCGTAGGCGATCTCGCGGCGCACGTCGATGTTGTCTTTGGGAAACCGTGTCAGCACCTCGCTGAATCGGTCGATCATGGTCCTGATCTTCTGCATGCGGTCGACCGTCCATTGCGGACCGTATTCGGCCATCAGCGCGCGCAGGTCGGCGGGGATCTCGGGCAGCGGCTTGAGCATCAGGACGGGTCTCCGCCGCGCTTGTTGATCGGGTAGCCGCTGGCCGGCCCGCGCAGCGGCTGCACCAGCATGCGGTCGAGCCACAGGTCGCGTTCGGTGCGGAACTGCTCGATGCCGATGGTCATGCCCTCGTGGCCGTCGCGCGGCTGCGGCCGGTAGGTGCCGAGCAGGCGGTCCCACCAGGGCAGGTTGAAACCGAAATTGCTGTTGGTCTCGTTCGGATAGATCGAGTGGTGCACGCGGTGCATGTCCGGCGTGACCACGAACCAGCGCAGCACGCGGTCCACCGCGGCGGGCATGCGGATGTTGCTGTGGTTGAACATCGAGGTGGCGTTGAGCAGCACCTCGAACACCAGCACGGCGGCGGCCGGCGGGCCGAGCGCCACCACGACGCCGAGCTTGATGCCCATGGAGAGCAGGATCTCCACCGGATGGAAGCGCACACCGGTCGAGACGTCGAATTCGAGATCGGCGTGGTGCATCCGGTGCAGCCGCCACAGCGCCGGCACTGCATGGAACATGACGTGCTGCAGATAGATGGCGAGGTCGAACGCCAGCACCGAGACGATGAAGGCGAGCCAGTAGGGTGTGTCGAGCGCATTGAGCAGGCCCCAGCCGCGCTGCCCGGCGACCAGCGCCAGCCCGACCGCGAGGATCGGAAAGCAAAGGCGCACGAGCACCGTGTCGATGGCGACGATGCCGAGATTGCTCGACCAGCGCAGCAGCCGCGGAATCTCGCGCCGCCGGCGCGGCGCCGCGATCTCCCACGCCGCCATCGCCGCAAGGATGGCGAGGAAGAAGCCGATGCGGATCAGCGGTTCGTGCGAGAGCAGCAGGTCGGACATGGCAGCGTTGCGCGGCGCCCGGCGCGGGGCCGCACCCGTGATTGTCATCGCAGGTGATATGGCGATGCCGGCCGGAGCCTGTCAAATGCGCGGGCCGCGCCCCGGGCGGCCACGTGTATGATGCAATGGTGGACGCATTGTCCACCTGTGGCCTAGACTGGCTACGCCCGTCGCACTGACGCACTGGATGTCGCACGATGCTGCGTGGCCGGGTCAGCCTCCCTGACACGATCACTTCCGGAGGGAGCAAATGTTTCGCGATGCGCGCGGGCTGCAACTGACCACAGACAGCGCGGCGGCAGCCGACGCCTTCAACGCCGCGATCAGCGACTATTTCGAGTACAGGCTTTCGGCAGGCGAACGCGTGAAGGCGGCGCTTGCCGCTGACCCGACCTTCGTCATGGGCCAGTGCCTGCGCGGCTATTTCACGCTGATGATCGGCTCGACTGCGACCGTGCCTGCGGCGCGCAAGGCTCTGGAGCAGGCGCGTGCCGGTGCCCGGCTGAGCACGACGCGAGAACAGATGCACGTCGCAGCGCTCGCCGCCTGGTGTGAAGGCGACATGCCGCGCGCCTGCAGCATCTGGCAACAGATCGTTTCCGGGTCGCCGACAGATTTATTGGCCTTGCGGCTCGATCATTTTGCCAATTTCTGGCGGGGAGAAAGCCGTGCCCTCCGCGACGTGCCGGCGGCGGCCTTGCGCGGCTTCAGTGCCGATCTTCCGGGCTACGGAAACGTGCTTGGCATGCTGTCCTTCGGACTGGAGGAATGCGGCGACTATGCCGAGGCGGAAAAGGCGGGCCGTCGCAGCGTCGAGATCAATCCGGAAGATCTGTGGGGCATCCATGCGGTCGCCCATGTCCTGGAAATGCAGGGCCGGCTGACCGAGGGTGCCGCCTGGCTTGATCAGCCGGGCGGAACGTGGGCCGACCGCAATCCGTTCAAGGATCACCTGTGGTGGCACACGGCATTGTTCGCGCTCGAAGCCGGTGATTACGACAGGGTGCTCGCGCTCTACGACAGCGAGGTCAAGGTTGACGAGAACGGCTTTTATCTCGACGTCCAGAACGCCGCCTCCCTGCTGTTGCGTCTGGAGTTTTGCGGCGTCGACGTGGGCGCGCGATGGCGTCAGCTCGCCGACATTGCCGAGACGCGGGTCGACGACCATGTTCTCGGTTTTACGGATACCCATTTCATGATGGCGCTGGCGCGCGACGGAAGGCAATCGGCGGCGGCCGCGCTGCTCGAATCACTGCGGCGTTTTGCCGGTGTTGCCGATGCCAATTCGGCACGTCCGGTCGCCGGCAGCCTGACCCTGCCGGTTTGCGAGGCGATCGGCGCATTTGCGGACGGGAATTTCGACCGGACGGTCGGGATCCTCCGGCCGTTGCGCGATCAATGGCAGGGACTGGGCGCAAGCCACGCCCAGCGTGACATCTTCACGCAGCTCCTGATCGAGGCCGCAATGGGGGCCGGCCGGACGGAGGTGGCGCGCGATCTGCTCGCCGAACGAACGAGGCTCAGGCCGAACAGCCGCTACAGCTGGCAGCGCTATGCCGACGCCTTGCAGGCCTGCGGCGAGCCGGAGGCGGCGCGCGGGGCACGCGAGCGCGCCGCCGCCGTGCACTGACCGCCGGTCGCCGCG
>CAZUDR010000001.1:32539-57476 GCA_964618715.1 uncultured Undibacter sp.
GGCGCGCGGGGCACGCGAGCGCGCCGCCGCCGTGCACTGACCGCCGGTCGCCGCGCTCAGATCGCCCTGAAGCGTTCCATGCAGGTGCGCAAGACCTCCTCGCCCGGCCGCGTCCACCAGTCGAGCTTCGAGAAGATCTCGATCTCGGTGAAGCCGTCATAGCCGGCCGCCGCGATCCAGCCGCCGATGCGCGCGAAATCGATGACGCCGTCGCCCGGCATGCCGCGGTCGAGCAGCAGGTCGCGGGTCGGGATCAGCCAGTCGCAGATGTGATAGGCGAGGATGCGGTGCTCGCGGCCGGCGCGCGCGATCTGCGCTTCCAGCGCCGGGTCCCACCACACGTGATAGGTGTCGATGGCGACGCCGGTGCCGTCGCCCAGCGCATCGCAGAGGTCGAGCGCCTGCGCCAGCGTGTTCACGCAGGCGCGGTCGCCGGCATACATCGGGTGCAGCGGCTCGATGGCGAGCGGCATGTTCGCATCGCGCGCGTAGGGCAGCAGCGCGGCGAGCCCGTCGCGCACCATCGCGCGCGCTTGCCCGATGTCACGCGAGCCTTGCGGCAATCCGCCGACCACCAGCACGAGGCATTCGGCGCCGAGCGCCGCCGCCTCGTCGATGGCGCGTTTGTTGTCGTCGATCGCGGCCTCGCGTCCGGCGGCGTCCGGCGCGGTGAACATGCCGCCGCGGCAATAGCCGCTGACCGCGAGGCCGGCATCGCGGATCGCGCGCACGGCAGTGTCGAGGCCGCAGGCCGCGACCTGGTCTCGCCACGGATCGACCGCCGGGATGCCCATTCGCGCGCAGGCCTCGACGGCTTCCGGCAGCGTCCACTGCTCGCGCACCGTGGCGAGATTGATGGAGAGATGTTCGGTTTTCATGCGATGTGCTCTCCGTCGTCATACCCGGCCAACCGGGTCCGGCCTTCGGCCGGCCCGGCTGTAAACTTGTGCCGGGGCATCCACGTCTTGAATCGCTATCGTATCAACAAGGCGTGGATGGCCGGGACAAGCCCGGCCATGACGAGGACGGGAGTCATCGGCGCATCACCCGGCATCACGCCATCCCGTGCACGGCCAGCAGCTTCTTCATGCGCGCGGCGGCGAGCTCGGGATCGTGCAGCACGCGCGCCCTGTCGGCGAGGCGGAACAGCTCGGCGAGATGCAGGATCGAGCGCGCGCTTTCCTGGCCGCCGACCATGACGAAGTGGTCCTGCAGCCCGTTGAGCCAGGCGAGGAACACGACGCCGGTCTTGTAGAAGCGCGTCGGCGCTTTGAAAATATGACGCGACAGCGGCACCGTCGGCTCGAGCACGCCATGGAAGCCCTGCAGGTCGCCTTTCGCCAGCTTCGCCAGTCCAGCCGACGCCGCCGGCGCGATGGCGTCGAAGATGCCGAGCAGCGCGTCGGAAGAACCGTCCTCGTCGCCGGCGATCAGCTCGGCGTAGTTGAAATCGTCGCCGGTATACATGCGCACGCCGTCCGGCAGGCGGCGGCGCATGGCGATCTCCTTCTCCTTCGACAGCAGCGAGACCTTGACGCCGTCGACCCTGGCCGCATTGGCCGCGATGATGGCGAGGCAGGTGTCCATCGCCGTGTCGTGGTCGGCATTGCCCCAGTAGCCGGCCAGCGCCGGATCGAACATTTCGCCCAGCCAGTGGATGATCACCGGCTCGCGCACCTGGCGCAGGATGCGGTCGTAGACCGCGGCGTATTCCTCCGGACCCTTCGCCGCCGCGGCGAGCGCGCGGCTTGCCATCACCACCAGCCTGCCGTCCATCGCCTCGATCGCCTCGATCTGCTCCTCGTAGGCGCGGATCACGTCGTCGACCGTGACGTCCGGACCCGGCGCCAGATGGTCGGTGCCGACGCCGCAGGCGATTTTCACGCCGGGCCGCGACTTCGCCGCGTCGAGCGCGTGGCGGATCAGCTCGCGCGCGCCGTTCCAGTCGAGCCCCATGCCGCGCTGCGCCGTGTCCATCGCCTCGGCGACACCGAGGCCGAGGTCCCACAGGTAGTGGCGGAAGGCGATGGTCTTGTCCCAGTCGATGTTCGCGTCGAGCCACGGGTCGTTGTCGGCCAAAGGATCCGCAACAATATGCGTCGCCGCATAGGCAATGCGGTTGAAGTTTTCGGTCTCGGCCTTCGAGGGAAACACGCAAGGTTCGCCGGTGGTCCAGGGCGCGAATGTGCGGTCGGCGGTGGGAAGTGAGATCGTGGCCACTGTCCTGCTCCTGTCTCGGTGTCATCGTCCGCGCAGGCGGACGATCCGGTAAACGCAAGCATGTCCGTGATTACTGGATACCCGCTTTCGCGGGCATGACAGCCTCAAATCATATTTTCAGCTCCGGCACGTCGAGCCAGCGCCGCTCGGCCCAGCTCTGCAGGCCCAGCTCGGCGAGCTGCACGCCCTTGACGCCCTCGATGAGGCCGTGATGCCAGGGCGTGTCCGCCACCACGTGGCGGATAAAATCCTCCCACTGGATCTTGAAGCCGTTCTCGTAGTCGATGTTGTCCGGCACCTCTTCCCACTGGTCGAAGAAGTTCATGGTCTGCGGCACGTCCGGATTCCATACCGGGCGCGGCGTGTTGACCCGGTGCTGCGTCCAGCAGCGCGTCAGCCCGGCCACCGCCGAGCCGTGCGTGCCGTCGACCTGGAAGGTGACGAGGTCGTCGCGCCGCACGCGCACGCACCACGACGAGTTCATGTGGGCAACGACGCCGCCCTCGAGCTGGAAGGTGGCGTAGGCGGCGTCGTCGGTGTCGGCCTTGTAGGTCTTGCCGTATTCGTCGACGCGGGTGGGGATGTGGTTGGCGCCGAGGCAGCTCACCGCCTGCACCTTGCCGAACAGGTTGTCGAACACGTAGCGCCAGTGGCACAGCATGTCGAGGATGATGCCGCCGCCTTCCGCCTTCTTGTAGTTCCAGCTTGGCCGCTGCGCCGGCTGGCCCCAGTCGCCCTCGAACACCCAGTAGCCGAACTCGCCGCGCACCGCGAACATGCGGCCGAAGAAGCCGGCGTCGCGCAGCATGCGGATCTTGCGCAGGCCGGGCAGGAACAGCTTGTCCTGCACCACGCCGTTCTTCACCTTCTTCTCTTTCGCCAGCTTCGCGGTCGCGATCGCCTTGTCGAGCGAGTCCGCGACCGGCTTCTCGCAATAGACGTGCTTGCCCTTGCCGATCGCCTGCGTGAGCAGGTCGGCGCGCATCTGCGTGGTGGCGGAATCGAAGAACACCTCGTCCTTCGGGTCGTCGAGCGCGGCGGAGAGATCGGTCGTCCAGCGCGCGATGCCGTGCTCCCTGGCCAGCGCCTCGACCCGCTCCGCGTTGCGTCCCACCAGGATCGGATCGGGCATCACCCGGTCGCCGTCGGGCAGCGGCACGCCGCCCTGGGCGCGGATCGCCACGATCGAGCGGATCAGGTGCTGGTTGAGCCCCATCCGCCCGGTGATGCCGTACATCACGATGCCAAGCCTGCGCGTTGCCACGGTGTCCTCCCTGTGCGGCCGCGGCCCCGGAGCATTCCGGCCTGTGCGTCCACGTTTTCTCGCGGCCTGCCCGCCATGTAGCGAGCGGCTGCCCCGATTGTCCGGCTAGCTAAAGGGACCGCGCGGGGGCTGGCAAGTGCAGGTGCCGCGGGGTCAATGCCGGCGCTCCGCAAGGTCCTCGCCGGTGACGGGCCGTTTCAGACTTTGCCGAATGGAAGTATCGTCGACGATCGAGGTCGCCCTTCCGATGCAGCGCCGGGCCCACCGGCCAACTGCGGAAATTCGGCCAACATCGCAGCAGAGGATCCGGCCAATGTCGCGAGGGGGCGGCGGCACACTCGGCACCTTTTCGACGCTGTCGATCGGGATCGGCGGCATGGTCGGCGGCGGCATCTTCGCGGTCACCGGCCTGACGGTGGAGGTGACCAGGGGCGGCGCGCCCGCCGCCTTCCTGATCGCCGGCGTCGTCGCCCTGCTGACCAGCTACTCCTATCTCAGGCTGACGCTACGCTACCCCGGCGAAGGCGGGACGGTCGCGTTTCTGAACCAGGCGTTCGGCGACGGGATCTTCACCGGCGCGGCCAACATCCTGCTGTTGCTCAGCTACGTGGTTCTGGTCGCGGTCTATGCCTACGCCTTCGGCAGCTACGGCGCGGCGTTCTTCCCCGACGCGGAGCGCGGCTTCTGGGTTCACGTGTTGAGCAGCGCGGTGATCGTCGGCCTCGTCGTCGTCAGCATCCTGGGCAATCGCCTGGTCGTGCGCTCCGAAAATTTTTTCAACGTGGTCAAGATGATCCTGCTCGCCGGTTTCGTCGTCGCCGGCCTGCTCACGCCCATGGACTGGACGCGGCTCGCGCCGGAGACCTATGTCGCGCCCCTCGGCCTGGTGGCCGGCGCGATGCTCATCTTCCTCAACTACGAGGGCTTCGAGCTCATCGCCAACGCGTCCGGCGACGTTGCCGATCCCCGACGCACGATGCCCGTCGCCTATCTCGGCGGCGTCCTGCTCGTCATCGCGTTCTATGTCCTGATCGTGATGGTCGTGGTCGGACACCTGAGCTTTGCCGAGGTAACGCGGTCGAGCGATTACGCGCTCTCGGTGGCGGCGGAGCGCTTCGCCGGCAGGGCCGGGTTCATCGCCATCGCCGTCGCGGCGTTGATGGCGACGACATCGGCGATCAACGCCACCTTCTACAGCAGCGGCCGCCTCGCCTACGTGATCGCCAGGACCGGCGAACTGCCCGCCGTGCTGGAACGCTCCATCCGCGGCCAGCCGCTCGAAGGCACGCTGGTCATGGCCGTGTGCGCGCTCGCCGTCGTCAACCTCGTGCCGCTGCAGGCGATCGCGGCCATGGGCAGCGCCGGTTTCCTGTTGCTGTTCATGGCGGTCAACGTCGCCAATGTCCGCCTGGCCCGGGAGACGGGGAGTCGCGCCTGGCTGTCCGCCCTGGCGGCGCTGAGCACCGGCGTCGCCCTGGTCATCCTGTGCGTCGAGGTCGACGCCAACCCGCACACCCGCAACCACCTGTTCATTCTGGCGGGAATGGTCGTGGCGTCGCTGGTGATCGAGACGGTCTATCGCGGCATCACCGGCCGGCGCATCGGCGTGCTGCCTGGCGCCGCGCAGGCGAACTGATCCCGGAGTCTCGAAGGGACCGTCAGCGCCGCCGGTAAGCCGCGGCGGGGTTGGCGGTGCAGAACCCGCCGACGCCGCTGACCGCGGCCCGGCATTGCGACTGGCTGGTGAAGCCGCAGTTTTCGGTGCCGTTGGCGTAGAGGGCGCACCACGGGTAGACGACCTCCGCCCGGGCGGCAGACCCGATGATCGCCGGTGTGGCGATGATCGCCGCAATGATCGCCAGCAGATACATCCGTCGCATGCAAGCCTCCGCTTCCGGTCCGGGTGCCGGTCATAGCACTAACATGCGGCGCCTGCTTATCGTCCCGCGGACCTGAATGCGCGCGGCACATGCCTGGACGCAGGGGCCGTCCGGGCCCCTTTCCGGTGACCGCCCCGGTTCGCGACGGGTCCCGCGCGGAACCGGCGTCACCCGGCAGCCGTCCGTCTGATCCTCTTTGCGAGTTTCTGGCAGGACTGCCGGAGCTTCATTGAATCCAGGGCCTCGGCAGCGACCGTCGCGGCGCGCACCTCGGCTTCGGCACCGTTCAGATCGTTCATGTCGATCTGCATGCCGGCGATGATCAGGCGCAGACGTGCCGCCTGGATCGGGGAGTCGATGCTGGTCCAGAGCTGGCGTGCCAGATGGAGACGGTGCAATGCCTCCGCAGGCTCACCGCGCTTTTGTGCCAGCAGGGCCGATGCCTCGTTGGTCAGGGCGCGTATCGACGGCATCGGCCATCGTTCCGGCGAGCCGGTCAGGGAGGCGACCAGTTCTTCGGCCCGTTCGAGGCGACCGGCATGGGCCGCGGCGAGCGCCAGATGGGCAAGGAGAATGCCTTCCCGTTGCAGCGTCCACCAGTTTCGTCCGACGAGACTGCGTTCGAGAGAGGTGCAGGCGGCCTCCGCCTCGCCCCGCTCCAGCAGCAGCATGGCGCGACCGGGTTCGGGATCCCAGCCGAGGTCGTAGGCCTGCTGGTACGCGGCCAGGGCGGCCTCGCTGTTTCCTGCGGCGGCGTGGATGTCGCCGAGGACGCGGCAGGCATCACCCTGGGCCCAAGGGGCATCGTCCTTCAGCCTGTCCAGTGCATCGGTGACGTGCTCGAGCGCTGTGGTCAGCGAGCCCTGAATGCCCAGCACCTCGGCGCGGTGAAGCTGGCAGGAGCCCGAGAAGGCCATCTGGCCCCGCGTGCAGAACTGCTGGTAGCCGAGCGTCCACTGGTTGGCGCGCGCCCAGTCACCGAATGTGCGGCAGGCCCAGAGAATGTTGCAGTAGAGCGCGCCGCCCGTCACCGGATCGCAACTGCCGGACAGCGCGAGCGCGGCGGCGTGGTCCTGATCGGCCAGTCCGCCGCGCGTCTCGCCAAGGCTCAGCCTGCTGAAGCCGCGATACATCAGCCCGAGAGCCTCGATATCGGGAAGACCCAGGCGCTTTCCACACTGATAGGCCCGTTCGGCGAGCGCGACGGCTTTCTCCGGTTCGCCTTCGACCGCCGCGAGGCGCGACTGCATCCAGCAGATGCGGCCGATGGCGGGTGAGCTGTCGTCGCCGGCGACAAGCGTCTCCGCGCGCGCGAGCCATCCCTTGGCGACGGCGATCTCGCCGCGCTCCAGATGAATCACCGAAAGCGCGACGGCGTCTGTCGCCGCTGCATCGTTGTCGCCCGCCCCGGTGCGTGCGGCGACAGCGCGCACGAGGATCGGAATGGCATCGGCGGGGCGGCCGAGGCACTGCCGGGCCAGCGACCATGCCTCGAGGTCTTCTCCGCCCAGCCGGTCACCGCTGTCGGCGGCGGCATATTCGGCGTCCGCCGTCTCCCAGTTCTGGGCCGCCACGGCATCGCGGGCCGGGCCAAACCGGTCATGCCGCTCGGCCGGCGGCGCGGTCGCGGCGACAGCCGCCTCGTCATCGAGGCACAGGCGATAGCCGATGCGCGGAAAGCTTCGCAGGGCGTCGTCCATGCCGCCCTGTCGCAGCGCCGCGCGCAGCAGGCTGACGGCGCGCTGCAGCGAGCCCTCCGTCACCGTCACGTCGGCCCACAGCGCGTCGAGCAGTTCGTCCTTCGGCACGACCTGGGTGCGCCTGTGCACCAGATAGACGAGCAGCTCGAACACTTTCGGCTGCAGCGCGAGTTCGCGCCCGTCGAGCCGAAGCACCCGCCGGGGCTCGTCGAGCTCGAACGCGCCGAACCTGAACGTCGCCTGGCAGGTCATTCCGTGAGCGCTCGGCCAAAGATCAGGAATCGCTCAGCCGGCCGTAAGGACGGCTCCGGCCTGCCGCATCTATAGCACAACCACCCCCGGATAGTCCGGAGGCCATGGCAACGGGGCGCCACAGCCCCCCGCACAGGAGAGTGAAAAATGAACCTTTATGTCATCCGCCGGCCCAGCGCATGGGCCAGTCTGCAGGAGCTCGAAGCCGCCGGCGCGAAGTCGGCGCGGATCGGAAACGACGAAATGTCCGACCGCGTGCGCTGGATCCGGTCCTACGTGGTGCACGAGCCGGACGGCCGCATCGGAACTTTCTGCATCTACCAGGCACGCGACGGCGAGTCGATCCGGGAGCATGCGCGCCGCGTCGGCATGCCAGGCGAGGAGTTCTATCCGGTGGCGACCACCGTCGTCGTGCGTGACGATCCGGTGCAGGCCGGGGCGGCCGCGGCGTGAACGCGGTTGTCTTCGTATCGACGGGCGGCTGCGCCGGGAGGCGCGGCCGTCCCGCTGCAAAAGAACGCGCTGCGGATGTGAGGCAGTTCACACCGGTATGGCCGGGGGAATGCTAGTTCGGGACCCGAGGGTGAACGCACCCGCGGGCGAGTCAAAAATCGTCACCTGTGCGTCACGACACGATTGAACGATCGGTGCCGCGAGGAGCCGGGAAACGACAGGGAGACTCCCATGGCTGATACCAGGCAGCACGACATGTACGAGCCCGAAACCGTCGCGCTTTTCAAGCAGACCCTGCTGGAGGCGTGGGCGAGCCTGCGGCCGGAGCAAAGGGCGCGGGTGAGCCGGTCCGTCCTGGTGACAGGTCTGCTCAGGTCGGCGGCGGCCGGCGAACGTGATCCGGATCGCCTGCGCGACGCGGCGCTGGCGGAAGGACTGTCCTGCACGCTGCATTGAGCATTCGCGCCGCGCGGCCGCGCCGGCGATTCCGCTTTCTCCCGGCTGCTGCCGCTAGCGGTCGAGAATCTGCCGGATCTCGATCAGGTTCGAGCGCACCCGCAGGATGTAGAAGCCCATCGTCGCCAGATGCGACGGCATCAGCCAGCCGGACTCGGCGCCGTTCGACACGATGAACGGCTGGATGTTGAGCGAGGCGCGCAACTGTTCGGTGAGGATCTCCCACAGCGGGCCGAGGTTGCGTTGCGTGATCACGTCGCGGAAATCGGCCTGCGCGGCGGCGAGAATGGCGGAATAGGCATAGAGCTGCCCGTAGGCGAACCAGAAGCGGTCATCGGCGCGGGTGTCGAACCAGCCGCTGTTGTACTTCTCCGACCGCTCCTTCAGGATCGCCGAGGTGGCGCCGGTATCGCTGGCGATGCGGTCGATGAACTGCAGCAGGTTGTCGGCGCGGGCGTCGAACAGGGCATCGCATTTTTCCAGCCGCGCGTTGAACGCCTTCAGGTCCCGGATGGCGCTGCGGTAGAAGCTTGGCGTCGGTGTCGTCGGCCCGAACGGGCTGAGCGAAAAATACCAGACCGACTCGTCGAACTGGAGCTTGCCGCGCGCGCGCTGCAGGTTCTCGTCGATCTGCGACGTGCCGCGCACGCGGCCCAGCGTGTCGACCAGCTCGATCGCGGTGCGGCGCACCACCTGGTGCACGCCGCGCTGGAACGAGGCCTTGTTGTCGAAGAAGGGCGTTTCGTCCCAGTCGAGGCCGAACAGGCCGAGCTTGTAGAGGATCATCGAGGAGATCCAGGCATTCTCGTTGACGTTGAGGTCGACGAGGTCGGCGGTCGCATCGACGATGCCGGACCGCCGGCAGGTCCCGCCCGCGCCGCCGCGGTTGCCCGGCGCGGCCGTCTCGCCGCCGCCGGGCGGATTGTCGCGCGCTGCCGGTTCGCCGTCCGTCCGGGTCTTGTCCGCCGCGACGGTGTAGGCGGCGGCATGGTCCGGATTGAAGCCGGCCCATCGCTGCGTGGTCCAGAAGAAATAGCCGTAGAGAGCCAGGATGGCGGCAATCGCGGCCGCCAGGATCGTGCGGATGATCCATCCGCGTCGCCGGTACCAGTTGCGCGCCCACACGAAGGGCTGCCGGATGGCAGCCATCACAAGGCCGACGGCGTGTCGGAGTGACTGGAATATCTGCATGAGGAACGCCGGGATCGCTCTGCCGCTGGCGGGACGTTATAGCATGGCGCGCGCGGCAGTCGCACCGGCGCGAAAGCCACCCGCAGAACGGCCTTGCATCGCTGCTAGCCGCTGTCCCGCTGGCGCTTGCGATCGGCGCCTTCGCTGGCCAGGCGCAGCGCGCGCAGGCGCATCATGTTTTCATCAACCGCCCGCTTCTCCGCCTTGTAATCTTTCAGGGCCTGCACCGCGTCGCGCTCGCGTTCGGCCTTCCTGGCGGCGGCAATCGTTTTTTGCTGGTCACTCTTCAAGGTGGTCATCGGCTGCTCCTTTGAAGTGCACAGAAGAAAAAGCGCCCCGCCGGCCGGCAAGCCGGCCGCGGGGACTCATAACCACTCGCTCCGCCAGTACATCCGTGGTCGGAGCGGCATGGCCAGGGCGCGGGCCCGGTCAGGCCGCGCGCAGATTCTCGGCCGACGACTTGCCGGTGCGGCGGTCGGCGACGATATCGAAGGAGACTTTCTGCCCCTCGTTGAGGGTGCCCATGCCGGCGCGTTCGACCGCGCTGATATGGACGAAGACGTCCTTGTCGCCGTTCTCCGGCTGGATGAAGCCGAAGCCTTTCTGGCTGTTGAACCATTTGACGACACCGGTGTTCATGAAGCTTGCCTTTCGTTGACGGTGTGCACGTGGGACGAGGCTGACGAGGTTTCGCCGCCTTTGTCCCGGTTTGTCGATTTTGGAGAAGGGTCTGAAACGTGCCCGCCGTCGTTCACGAGGCGAAGCGGCCCAGTCATTCGGCCAACGATCGATGAACGCCATATGGGGATGAATGCAGGCGATTTCAAGGGCCGGCCGCTCCGTGCGGCCGGAATGCCATGTTTCGGCACCCGATTCGGCCCCGAGCTGGCACACCCGGACCGAAAAGGCTGGCAATCGGCGCCGCCAGCGTCCATGTTGCATCGAGTCGTCGGCATTCTTCGCGGGCAGCCGATGGCAGAAAATCCGGTTGTGCTCCCCGCCGCACCGGGGACCACCGTGGCTCAGGCTCTGCCCGTCCATATCATCAGCGAAATTGAACGGCGCTGGCAGCGTCGGCTGGATGCGCAGCCGGACGCGAGGCCCGGCAGCAACGACGCTTGCAGCGCGGCATTGTGTCCGCTCTGCAGCGCCCCGGTGCCGGTCGGGCCGGCCATTCGCGGCAAGGGCGCCGCGCGTCGCGATCATGTCTGCAGCGGTTGCGGACATGCGTGGCAGCACCAAGTCCACTGAAAGCGAAACAGACAAGGGAGTCGATTTTTTGCAGGTATTCGTCCGTGACAACAACGTCGAGCAGGCGCTTCGCGTCCTGAAGAAAAAGATGCAGCGCGAGGGCGTGTTCCGGGAAATGAAGCGCCGTCGAAGCTACGAGAAGCCGTCCGAAAAGGCCGCCCGCGAAAAGAACGAGGCCATTCGCCGGGCGCGCAAGCTCGCGCGCAAGAAGGCCGTCCGCGAGGGCCTGGTTGCCGCGCCGCGCAACAAAAAGCCCGACGTCCGCAAGCCCGGTGCGCCGCCGCGAACGCAATCGGCCTGAGCGATCACCCGCCGGGCGGGCCGGCGGCTTTCCACTGCGACGACAGTCTCGCCATGGCGGCTTCGAGGCTCTCTGCGTAGCCCCGGTTGGGGGCGCCGCGGGGCAGCCGGCGGTCGATCGTCCATAACCACGGATGATCAGGGGAAGCGGCGTGGCTGCGCAGGATGCGGCCAACGGGCGCGCCGTCATCGAAGACGTCGAATTCCTCGTCGGACCATTCGCCGCTCGTAGCGCTGGTCGTCCGTCGCTTGAGGCCCAGCATGCGACCAATATGGTGCTGCGGCGCCATGCCGGCAAGGCCATTCGTCGGCATGACGGGAAAACGATTGGTGGCCTGCATCCGGTGCGCGCCGGCATCAAAAGGTCAACGCCCGCAATGCCCTGCCGGGCCGGCGGCCGGGTGTTCGCCTGGATCTGGCGACCAGCGTCCTCGTCAGAAGGCCGGTCAGGCACAGGTCACCAAGGGACGATTTCGATCACGCTATACCGGTGCGCGCCGGCCGCATGGCGGCTTCACCGGATCCCCGACGGTTATCCCCGTTTCCGTTGACCTGCACACGGTCGATGGTGCCGGCTCGGCGGATGTCTGCTGCCGGGGGCCGGTAGCCCGCGGTCAGATGACGCCGGGCACTGCCTTGTCGTCGATCCCGAGGCGTTTTTGCGCGTCCACGGGCATGTCCGGCACGCGCAACAATCGGCCCATGAAGGTCACCCACGGCTTTTCGGAGACCGGCTGAAGCTGCGCGAAAGTCCAGAACTGGCGCTCGCTCATCTCGATCTCGGTGACCGCGTGGTCGAGCACCCAGTTGCGAAGCGTCGTCAGCCTGGGCTGATCGGTCTCGCTGAACATTTTCTCCGGCAAGGCCTTTTTCATGGACGTCGGTCCTCGTGTGTTTCGGGTGGGTGCTCCCCTGAATTCCGCATCCTTCGCGGTTCAGCGCCCTGGAGGCAGCGACGGGGAAGCGTCAGATTCGGGGATCTCGTCGATCGCGGCTCAACCTTTAGCCAGAACCGCTTAACAGGACATGATGACCGCCGCCGGAGGCAGGGCGGGCATCGCTCCTGCGTCGCGAGACCTGTCCGCTTTTGACCCGAAAGTGACGTTCAATGCCGGAGACTTGAGGGAATATTGTTCATAAACCAAAGGGCCGCCGATGCCCGGCATCACCGTGCCGCCGGCGCCGGTCTTTCGTGCCGGCACGCTGATTGAATGGTGCGGCTGCCTGCTGCATGACCGGTCCGGGCCCGGAACGGGGCGGGACGGCGTGGATCCGGCGTAACAGCAAAAGGACAATGTCATGGCAAAGAACACCGTTTACCTTTGGTACGACAGGGACGCTGAGGCCGCCGCCCGCTTCTACGCCGAAACCTTTCCCGACAGTGCGGTGGGGACCGTCTACCGCGCGCCGGGCGACTACCCGTCCGGCAAGAAGGGCGACGTGCTGATGGTCGAATTCACGGTCTGCGGCGTCGCCTGTGCCGGCCTCAACGGCGGTCCCGCGATGAAGCACAGCGAAGCCTTCTCGTTCCAGATCTCGACCGAAGACCAGAACGAGACCGACCGCTACTGGAACGCCATCGTCGGCAATGGCGGCGAGGAGAGCCAGTGCGGCTGGTGCAGGGACAGATGGGGTATCTCCTGGCAGATCACGCCGCGCGTGCTGATGGAGGCGATGGCGGCCGGCGGCGACGAGGCGAGGCGCGCGTTCGAGGCAATGATGGGCATGAAGAAGATCGACGTCGCCGCCATCGAGAAGGCGCGGCGCGGATGAGGCAGGCAGCGATCGCCGCGCTGCAATTGTGCCGGTCGTAGCCGCACCCTGAGCCGGCGCGGAGCGGGCCGCTCCTGATCCGGGGCCGATCTCACGAGGCCCGGCGCGGGCAGCGCGAAGCGGTGCGCGCGAGGGCCGGGTCAGGACCGGCGCTTCAGCAGGTTCTCTGCGGCCTCCGGCACGGCGCCCTGGCCGGGCTGGGCCCGCATGTCGTTCGACTCCGATGAGAGGTCGCCTTCCGCTTCAGTAGCGGCGCTGGTTTCCTCCGCGGGCGTTTCGCGCGCCGCGGCAGCCGGCGCCGCGGCCGCTGCGTCGGGCAACTGCGCGAGGGGGACGCCCTTCGGGAAGATCACCTCGCGCGCGGAGTCCGGCAGCTCGATGCCGCCCTTCAGCAGGCGGTTCTTGGTGAGCCGCATGAGCGCGGAATTGATCTTGGCCGGCGAATAGGTCGCGCTGTCGAACCAGTAGGTGATGCGCAGGTTGACGGTCGCCGCGCCCAGCTCGTCGACCAGCACGAGCGGCTCCGGTGCGTCGAGCACCGCCGGGTGCTCCCTGAGGACGTCGGCGACCAGTTCCTGCGCCCTGGTCGCCGGGGAATCATAGGCGATGCCGACGGTGAATTCGGCGCGGCGGCTGGGGATGCTGCTGTAGTTCTTGATGGTGCTCTTGTAGACCGTGGCGTTCGGAATCTGCACGTGGTTGCCGTCGAGCGTCAGCAGGACGGTGCTGCGGGTGTTGAGGTTCTGCACGATGCCGGTGTGCCCGGCGACCTCGATCAGGTCGCCGCCGCTGAACGGGTTGCGCACGCTGAGCAGGAGACTGGCAAGGAAGTTCTCGGCGATGTCGCGGAAGGCAAAGCCGATGATGATGCCGATCAGGCCGGTGCCGCCCAGCACCGTGAGCGCAAGCCGGGTGAGGCCGGCGACCTGCAGCACGAAATAGAGCCCGAGCAGGAAGACGGGAATCGTGAAGGCGCGCACCACCACGCCGAACAGGAGCGGCGAGGGAATGCGGCCGGCGAAGAAGCGCCGCGCCAGCATTCCGACCAGCCGCGCCATGAACCAGGTGGCCAGGACGATCATCACGATCAGCGCGGCCACCGGCCAGGCCTGCACCGCGCGGCGATAGAGCCGGGTCACTTCCCCGGCGGCACGTCCGAAGGTCGAGCCGACATCCGCCTCGACCGCGATGCGGTTGACCACAGCGACCGTGTCTTGCGTGTTGCGGGCGAGATCGCCGGCCCAGTCGCGGTATTCGGCGGTCCCGGTGGTGCCGTCGAGAAAGACGACGCCGTCGCGCACCGACACCTGCGGCGCAACGAACCAGCCGGTGGCCTGCATGATCCGGCTGAGACGACCGGCGATCTCGGCGTCGTCTGCCGCCGGCACCACGGTGACCGGCTGCCTGGGGGACGCCGGCTGTTCGACGGGCGCCGGCGGACCGGCTTGCTGGGCATGGGCGGCGGACAGCAGGAGCGGCGCTGCCAGGACGGCAGCGAGCAATAGCGGCGCGCGGCGGGGGAATGCCATCTGGGCAAACGCCCCGCGGACCGCGGTGTTCCGGGGACCCCGCCATGCGTCGGGACGCTTCGGCCAGGCTTGCAATGTCGGCTATTGGCCCGCTGCTGTCGTTTGCGGCGTTGCGGGCGGACGTCCGCAATTTGAGGGTCGGCGGCCCTGAGGCGAACATCACGGCTTGGACCGCCTTTGACCCAACTGCGATATTCGACAGGCAGCAGTTCGAGCACCAGGCCGGCTGCGCAGCGGTCACATGGCCACATTACGCCGTGCGGTAAGGAGATGTTCAGCACTAAACTTCTCGCCCTGCCATTGTACTTCGCGCCTGACATACCCAACTACTTTTCAGGTAGTGGTATGTCCGGGACGTCCCCCGTGGCATCAAGCCGGGGCGGTGTGCCACCCCAGCAGGAGACACGGTGAAGATCGCGCAAATCGCGCCCCTGGTCGAAAGCGTTCCTCCACGGCTTTACGGCGGCACCGAGCGGATCGTTTCCTATCTCACCGAGGAGTTGGTGGCGCTCGGCCACGACGTGACGCTGTTCGCGAGCGGCGATTCGATCACGGCGTCTAATCTGGTGCCGTGCGTGCCCAAGGCGCTGCGGCTTGACGCCAGCGTCCGCGACCCGATTCCCTATTACATGCTAATGCTCGATCGCGTGCGCCAGCGCGCCGACGACTTCGATATCATGCACTTCCATATCGACCAGTTTCAATTTCCTCTGTTCCGGCCGATCGCGGGCCGTACTGTCACGACATTACATGGCCGCCAGGACCTGCCCGATCTTCTTCCGCTCTATCTGGGCTTTGACAACATGCCGCTGGTCTCGATCTCCAACGATCAGCGCCGGCCGGTGCCGAATGCGAACTTCGCGGCAACCGTCTACCACGGCCTCCCCGTCAATCTGCATCGTCCGACCGTGGCGCCGCCCGGCGGCTACGTAGCCTTTCTCGGTCGCATATCACCGGAAAAGCGCCCCGACCGCGCCATCTTGATCGCGCGAGCGCTTGGTATTCCACTCAAGATCGCAGCCAAGGTGGACCGCGTCGACGATGCCTATTTCCGCACGCAGATCGAGCCGCTGCTTGACGGCCCGGGCGTCGAGTTCATTGGCGAGATCAATGAACATCAAAAGACGCAATTCCTGGGCGAGGCGCAAGCGCTGCTGTTTCCTGTCGACTGGCCGGAGCCATTTGGCCTCACCATGATCGAGGCCATGGCCTGCGGCACGCCCGTCCTGGCGTTCCGTTGCGGCTCGGTCCCGGAGATCGTCGAGGACGGTGTCACCGGCGCCATTGTCGACACCATGGACGAGGCGATTGCGGCTTTACCGCACGTCATGGCGCTTGATCGGAAAAAGGTGCGCCAGCGTTTCGAGCAGCGCTTTTCCGCCACGCGCATGGCAAACGATTATGTCGGCGTCTATCGCTCGCTACTTGCTTCGTCGATGTCCGTCGACGCTAAAGAGCGGATTGCCCAGCATCCCTTACGGAACGGCAAGGATGCGATCATCCTGAGGCCTCAAATTGCCTAGCCTGGACTCGACCGTGACGTTGGTCGAGGAGTCTCCGGAGACCCCCTTCTATGTTCGGGGGACAGGAGCTTCCACACGGCCCCGCCGCACCCTCAAGCATGGCGACTGCTTTGCCGTGCTGGACAGCCATGCCGACATCGGGGCGTCCCCCGGTGGACCGGACGGCATCTTCTTCAACGATACCCGTTATCTCTCGCACCTGGAGATGCTGCTCAACGGCAGGCATCCGCTGCTGCTGTGCTCCAGCATCCGTGACGACAACTCCATCCTCACCGTCGACCTGACGAACCCTGACATCTATCTCGATCAGAAGCTTGTGCAGCGGAAGGATATTCTGCACATCGTGCGCACGGTTTTTCTCTGGCGCGGCGCCGCCTACCAGCGCCTGCGCATGCAGAATCACGGCGACACACCGTTTGATGTCCGGCTTTCGCTCACTTTCACGAGCGATTTCGCCGACCTGTTTGAAGTGCGCGGACTGCGCCGCGAACGCCGCGGCACCTCAGTCTCGGAGATCTGCAGCAAAACCGGGGTCGCACTGAATTACCTGGGTCTCGATGGCAATCGGCGGCGGACGATGATGCTGTTTGATCCGGCCCCGGAACAGCTCTCCAGCAACATGGCATCCTACGCGTTTGAGCTGCAGCCCAACGAAAGCCGGTCGGTCTACGTGACGGTCAAGTGCGACCACGACCTCGGCGAAATCAATCCGCTTCCATTCCGCAAGGGCCTGCGCGCGGCGTTCAACGAGCACAAGATTGCGAGCCGTAGCATCGCCACGATTGTCAGCTCGAACGATATCTTCAACGAGATGGTTTGCCGCTCAATGGCCGACCTCGCGATGCTGACGACCAGCACGCCGCAAGGCCCGTACCCCTATGCCGGAATTCCCTGGTACTCGACCACGTTCGGCCGCGACGGACTCATCGCTGCGCTGCAGATGTTGTGGTGCAATTCCGGCATTGCCAAAGGCGTGCTGCGGCGTCTCGCAGCCTACCAGGCCAGCCAGTTTGATCCGCTCGCCGACGCTGCGCCCGGAAAAATCCTGCATGAGATGCGGGGTGGTGAGATGGCGGCGTTGCGTGAGGTTCCATTCGGCCTGTACTACGGCAGCGTGGACGCGACGCCGCTGTTCGTGCTGCTGGCGGGACTTTACACCGAGCATACCGGCGACATTGAGACGCTGCGGGAGTTGTGGCCGAATGTCGAAGCGGCGCTGGGCTGGATCGACGGGCCGGGCGATCCTGACAACGACGGTTTCGTCGAATACCACCGCGCCGACCACGAGGGACTGGTCAACCAGGGCTGGAAGGACTCCCATGACGCGATCTTCCACAAAGACGGCTCGCTAGCGCAGGGGCCGATCGCGCTCTGCGAGGTACAGGGCTATGTCTATGCGGCGAAACGCATGGCGGCTCGCGGCGCGCGCCGGCTTGGCAATCATGCGCGCGGCGACATGCTCGATGCGGCGGCGACCAGGCTCGTGGAACGATTTGAAGCGGCATTCTGGTGCGAGGAGATCGGCACCTATGCGATCGCGCTCGACGGGCAAAAGCGACAGTGTTGCGTGCGGACCTCGAACGCGGGGCAGGTGCTGTTCAGCGGCATCGCCGCACCGGAGCGCGCCGAAGCGGTAGTGCGCGATCTGATGGGGCCATCGTTCTTTTCCGGCTGGGGCATCCGTACGGTGGCGCGCGAGGAACGGCACTACAATCCGATGTCGTATCACAATGGCTCGGTCTGGCCGCACGATAATGCGCTGATCGCAGCGGGCTTCGCGCGTTACGGGCACAAGGACGCGATCGATCGCGTGTTCCAGGGCCTGTTCGATGCCGCGGGCTACATGGACCTGAGGCGGTTGCCGGAACTGTATTGCGGCTTCCAGCGCGGACGCCAGCGTGGGCCGACTCTCTATCCGGTCGCCTGCTCGCCGCAGGCCTGGGCTGCAGGCACGCCACTTCTGCTTCTACAGTCTTCTCTCGGTCTCGAATTCGATTCGGATCGCAACGAAATCTTGCTGCGCAACCCGCGACTGCCGACGTTTCTCGAAGAGGTGACGCTCCGCAACTTGCGTCTTGGCCAATCGGTCGTGGACTTGATGCTGCGCCGACACGGCAATGACGTGTCGCTCCAGGTATTGCGTAACGATGGACACATCAGGGTGGCGGCGGTTTATTCGTGACGATTGCCGCAGGCGAGAGTGCGGCAAAGTAGTGGCGCCAGGCGGGGGAATGCCATCTGGGCAAACGCACCGCGGACCGCGGTGTTCCGGAGACCCCGCCGTGCGTCCGCGCGCTGGCGTCGAAGGGGCTCGGTGGTCGCGACCTTCAGGATTGCGGCGGGTGCCGGCGGCGGATCAGCGCGGGCGGGGTATTCGGCTTGTGGCGTCCATGCTGTCTCTCTCCAAATACGTCCGCCATCCGGCGAATACACCATTCGGACTCGTCATGGCCGGGGTCGTCTCGGCCATCCGTGTCCCGGGTCATTTTGCTGCACGGGTCGCGTTCATCAGTTCAACGAAGGCGACCGATGTCCGTCAGATCGAGCAGCAACAGGCCACGTTCCGGGACGTTGCCGCGGCGCAAGCCAGGGCATGGCGCGAGGCAGCCGAGACCTTCCACGCCGAAGCTGGCAAGATCGCAGCCGCGCGGCGTGCCGACTTCGATGCTGCCGTCAAGCAGATGAAGACCGACGCGGCGGAGGCCGAAGCGCGGGTCAACAAGCTGAAACAGGCGGGAAGCGAATCCTGGGCGGCGTTGAGCGAAGGCCTGGCGGAATCGCGCAAGGCCTTCGATGAGGCCAGCCAGAAGGCGGCAGACGCACTCAAGAGCGCAGCGGCATAGAAAGCCGCGGCCGGTTGCGGCCGGGATCATCCGGCTGTCGGGAGGGTGCCATCGCGGAGCCTGCGGGCTGCCATGGCGCCTTCCCTTGTTTGCCGGGGCCTGCAGTTACCGGTCGAGAATCTGCGGATCTCGATCAGGTTTGAGCGCACCCGCAGGATGCAAATTCGCTGAAATGGATCCGGACGATCGAGGTGCCGAAGCAGCAATTGGCGGGAAGGCTGGTGTCGTCCCGGTGAGGCGCCTGCGTCCTCACGCGTGCCGCCCGGATGACCGTTTCAAATCGTGCCGATTTGTATACGATCCGGGTTGGCAACCAGCGCCTCGGAATACCGGAAGCCGTGACAACGGGTGGTTGACCGTTGATGTGACGTCCTCATGTTCAGATACGGGGTGACCCATGACCATTGAAGCACTCATCATATGGCTGGTCGTCGGCGGCGTCGCCGGATGGCTCGCCGGTCTCGTCATGAAGGGTGGCGGGTTCGGCCTGATCGGCAACATCGTGCTTGGCATTGTCGGGGCGGTTGTTGCGGGATTTCTGCTGCCGGCGATCGGCATTGTCATCGGTGGCGGAATCATCGCCGCGATCGTCAATGCGTTCATTGGCGCGGTTGTCATTCTTGTGATCGTCGGCCTCATCAAGCGCGCGTAGCGTCTCGGCGAACGCAGCCGCCGGCATTCGTGCCCGACACCAGTCCGTAGCCCGCATGCAGCGAAGCGGAATGCGGGATTCCTTGCGGCCGGGTCTGACCACGCACGGGCGGGCGGAACCTGGAGGTGCGAACCTCCGGCCGGATTTTATCCGATTGTGATTTTGCTCACACTCCGGTGTCGGCCCGTGTGTCATACAAGGAGCAGCCCTTGAACAATGCGAGCCGGCCTACCCGCGCGCAAGGCGGGCTTTGGCCGAGATAGATCCGCAAGGATGAAACTGGCTGGCTCGCAAATTTCCCGACCGGGCGCCCGGCAACGCCAGTTTTTCTCACGGAGAATGACAGCGGAAAGGCAGGCACGGCGAAGCCGATGGCCCCGGCCCGTTCCATCAGCGCGACGAAGTCGACAAACGACCACGTACACGGGCAAAGCGGCCGTGATGCGGAAATGCCGCCGTGTCTGCCCCCCAGGCCCGATCTTTATTTTCCCAAGGAAACGGCCGGCCCCTGTGGCTGGCGCTTTTCGTCGCCATATACGGTGCTGGAGCGCGATACACCGGCGAAGGGGGCCGGCGCGCCTGTGTCCGGGGTGCGATGATCGAACCCCACCGCTGCCTGACGGCGAAAAGGCCGGCACCATGACAATCAGCTTTCCCAACCGCAGCCGCAGCTACGATGCAACGCGGCGGATGGTTCGCTTCTGGGGATATGACCGCTCGATGGAGAGCGCGTTCTTCCTGACGCCGGACGCGCTGCAAAAGCTTCAGCCGGATTTGCAATTCGAGGAAGACGATGTGTTGCGGGCCTTCGATGCCAACCGCGACCGCATCTACACGATTGCCGCCAGGGTCTATGCGCGCGGCCGTCGCGGCTCTTACGACATCAACGTGGCCGATGTCTGATATCGGACAGGTCACTGAACAAACAAAAAAGGAACGGGCGATGGCTGAAGATGCAAGGAAGCCGGCCAACATACGCGCAGATGCGATACCGACCGACGGTTATGTCCTGACGGTCGATGGCAAGCTGAAGGCGCGCTACGAAACCGGGCAGGAAGCCGCCGCCGAAGCCGCAAAGCTGAAGCAGCGTTTCCCGGTGATCCAGGTTTCGGTGTATGACGCGAAAGCGGGAATCTACACAGCCGTGGATGCCCCGGAACAATGACCGCCCGCGAAACCGCGAGTGGTCAATTGTCTTTCTTGACAACATTCCTAGGATAATATACACATCTCCCATCCCGCGCTGCGAGGGGCGTCGACCGGTGATGCCGGCTGGCGGCGCGGGGTGCGGCGCCCGCGCGTCCGGCCTCATCAGCCGGGCTCCCGGGGGCCTCGGGGCCCCGCCCTACGGGCACTAACGACCCGTGCGCGAGGAGCTCGCTGGACGCCTCCGCCCGTCCGGCCGTGGCCGGAGTGAGTGGGGAGAACGCAAGCGCGGCCCGAGGTCGACAAGACGCCGCGGCGAAGCGCCGGAAGGCGTGCGCATCGGGCGGACAAGAGCGCCCGCCCACGATGCGCGCCGTGCCCGGGTTGAGGGCGCGGCACAGGAGGTGTGGCGCCTTTCGGCGCTTCGCCCCCCTCGCAGATCGGGCGGGGGGACAACGGACAGGCCCCGGACGCCGGATACGCGCCGCGGGAAGGCACCGAGCTGCCCGCCCGCCGCCCGCCGGTGCACCGGTCCGGCATTCCCCGCGAAAAGGAGCGCGCCATGCAAATCGACGTCCACGAGGAGATTCAAAAAAGCGCGGAGGCCGCGACGCCGCAGGAGACCGCGCTGCGGCGGCGCCTCTGCACCTTCCTGCAGTACTGGCACGAGTGCGACCGCCGCGCCTGCCGGCGCGCGCATGCCTGCGCCGGCGAGCCGACCGTCTGCTATCTCACCCGCTGGCTCGGCCTGTCGGAGACGGCGCGGATCTGGGCCGACGCCGGCGTCGAGGCGGCCGGCCGCGGCTGCACCGCGCGCGTCGCCGCCCGGGCCGCCGACCGCGCGCTGCTGCGCCATCTGCGCATGCTGGAGGGGCTGCCGCACTATCCGCCGCGGGTCGGCAGGCGGCGCCGGGTGTGGCGCCGGCCGGCGGCGCAGGAGGGGGAGGGCAATGGCGATCGCGCCGACGTTCGCGCCTGATCGCATCCGGCGTTGTGTCCCGGGCGCAGCGCAGCGTGAGCAAGGCGAACGGTGCGCTGCAGAACCGGGACCGTCGCGAACCCATTTGTCGTCCCCGCACACTCATATGTCGTCCCCGCGCAGGCGGGGACCCATAACCCCTGTCGGCGTTGTGCGGACGGACCGGGATTATGGGTCCCGGGCCTCGCGCGCGGAGCCTGTGCGCGGACGGCGCATGGCGCCGATCCGGGTACTCGCTCGCCCGGGACGACAGGCGAAGTCTGCAGCCCGCACGGAGCGTTCAGTGGTGCACGCAAACAATGATGGCCGCCCGCGCGGCCGGTCAGGAATGGGGAAAGCCGAGCCAGGACTCGAGCGCCTCGAACGATTCATCCATCGCCCAGGCACTCGCGAGCGGCAGGGAGATATGGCCGTAGCGCAACGAGATTTGCGCTTCGGCGGCCTCTTCGCCGAGCCCGGCCACCGCGGCGACATAGAGCGCCGCCGCCAGGCCGCTGCGGTCGGCGCCGCGCTTGCAGTGAATGAGCACCGGACGCTGCGCATGGCGCAGGATGCCGATCAGTTCCGCCGCCTGCCGCTGCGTCAGCTGCCGGCCGGCCGACATGGCGAAATCCACGTGCGCAATGCCGAGTTTGCGCGATTCGGCGATTTCCGCCTCGTACCAGTCGGCGCCCTCGTTCCTGCCGCGCAGGTTGACGATGGTCCTGATGCCGACGGCATCGTGATAGCGGTCGATCTCCCCCGCGGTCGGCTGCGCGGACCGGTACAGTTCGCCGGCGATGACGGGGTGGAAGTTGCCGGTGAGCTGGAGCTCGCCGAGATAGAGCCCCGCCGACAGGGCGGCCAGCAGGATGACCCTGCGGATGACGCGCACGGCGCGTCCGGCGCGATTTCCCGTTTGTCCAAGCATGGTTGTGATGACCTCGCGACGGAAACTAGCGATCGCCGGGCCTCCGGGCAACCGGTTTTGAAAACCCGCGAAAATGGCGCTCCGGGCGCGCGCCGCAGGTCTGCGTGCGGGCGGGGAAGGGAACGGACGGCGTTCCGGGCGGCGCATGCGCAGCCCGCTATCCGCCCTCATCCCGGGCAGTATCGCGACGGCGATGAGCCTCGAAATCCTGTCCGCCCTCATCCCGGACAGCACCGCGCAGCGACGCGTGGTTCTCCCCGCCCTCATCCTGAGGAGAGGTCCGCAGGACCGCGTCTCGAAGGATGGGGGCGGCCCCATGCTTGCGGTACGCCAACGGCCCCATGGTTCGAGATGCGCGCCTTGCGGCGCGCTCCTCACCATGAGGCCGTGCTGTCGCGCAGAGAGCGGAGGCGGGTCGCGCTTGCACATATTGGCGCTCGGGGGTCCCGCCGGAGCCTGTCCCCGCGCAGGCGGCGACAGGAACGGGCGGAGCTTGGAGTGCCCGCCGCCGGGAGAAACCAGACCTGTGTGTGAGCTGGCTCATAGAACCGTGGCCGCAGGCCGTTCGACAATGTGTACCGGCGCTCTGGAAGCCCGCACGGAGGTGCGCGGGTTTTGGCCCCCCGGGGCCGCGCCGGTCACGGAGTTGCGGCGCGAGAGGCACGGGCGAAAGGCTCGGTATGCACATGACAATCGTGTCGATGACATTTCTTGTCGGCCTCGCATTGATCATCGTGGCGATCATCGGCGGGGGCCTCGAAATCAGGGAAGTGAAGATTCCGACCTTGCCACCGGTGCCGCGGACGATGAGCTTTGCCGCCGGTGCCGTGCTGATCGGACTGTGTCTCGCCTTCCCGCAGATCTTTCCCTCGTCGTCGCCGGAGAGTCCGGGCAACACGGTGGAAACGACCGGTTCGGTCGGCAATATGGACGTGCGCGGGGATGCAGGTGGCGGCGACCGCCGCTTTCTCGGGACGGCGATCAAGAATCATCTGATCACGGTGCGGGAGGTGAAGGTCATTCTTCGCTATCTCGGAAACTACAACGGGGCGATCGATGACGAGACGACCGAACATTATTTCCAGGCCGTCGCCAACTTCCAGATCGCGCAGAACATCGAGGCCGACGGTTACGTCGGGCCGGTCACCTACGCAAAGCTGCGGGAGGCATGGCCGGACTATTTCAGCACGAGGGTGGCTACCGACCGCCAGTGATGTTGCACCCGGAGGGCGGTTTGCAACCGGTGCACCGCGCAAGTACGATCGTGCAGGTGTGCTCCCTGTCCCGGTGGTGGATTGCATGCGGGCCTGTCTTCTGGCGCTTCCGATCACGCTTCTCGCCCTGCCGGCGCCGGCGGAGCCGCTGCAGCTGAACGCCAAATTCGGCTATCTCGGCGAGTACGAGCTTTCCGCCAGGGTCCCGGCGGACGCCCTCCGGGGCGAGGCGGCGTTTTCCGGCCCGATGGTCGTCAGGCATGTCGGCATCTGCTCGCACGACGGGCCCGACGAGATAGACGGCAGGATCAGCCTGCAGGTCGCCGGCGCAGCATCGCGGGTGACGGGGACGCTCGCCTACGACGGCCGCCAATGCACCTTCAGCGGCAGACTGTCTGAAACGGCGGTCGGCGAGCTGGAGTGTCCCGGCGCCGCGGTGCCGTTCAGCGTGTGGGTGCGGTGACAGACAGACCGGGCCGGTGAGCAGGACGCTGTCCCTCGACGAGGTCAGGGAGACCAACCGGCCCCTCGCCGGACCGGTCGGCGACCTGCCGGACACGATCGATGTCGCGATTATCGGCGCAGGCCCGGTCGGGCTGACCGCCGCCAACCTGCTCGGCGCGCAAGGGATCTCCGCCCTGGTCATCGAGCAGAACGCGCTCACCTCCGACCAGCCCAAGGCGGTCATCGTCGACGACGAACACATGCGGCTCATCGACCGCATGGGGTTGATGGACGCGGTCCGCCCTCATCTCACCGCGACGTATTTCGGCATCCACTTCTATTCGCCGCTCGGCTTCGAGCTGGTGAAGGCCGAGGGGCACCTGACGCCGAACGGCTTCGGCAACCGCAACTCGGTCTCGCAGCCGATGCTGGAAAAACTGCTGCTCGAGGGCACGCGTCGCTATCCGGACATTGCCGTGCGGTACCGGTGCCGGCTGACCGGGCTTTCGCAGCAGGCCGACGGCGTCGCGCTGACGCTGCGCAACCACGACGATGCCGAAAAGATGGTCCGTGCCAAATTCGTGCTGGCCTGCGACGGCGCCAACAGCTTCGTGCGCAAGGCGCTGGGTATCACCGCGGAAGGCAAGCGCATTGACGAGCCGCACCTCGTGATAGATTTCGCCGAGTTTCCCGACCAGTCGCCGTTCTCGCGGTTCTTCTGCCACCCGGCGCGGCCGTTCAATTCGGTGCTGGTGCCGTACGGCGGCCGCCGCATCGAGTTCATGCTCAATCCCGGCGACGACAGGGAAGAGATCAGGTCGCCGGAGTCGATCAGGGCGTTGGTCAGCGGCTGCACGTCGCCGGCCAGGATGGAATCGAGCTTGTAGAGACTCAAGTTGATGCGGTGATCGGTGACGCGGTTCTCGGGGAAGTTGTAGGTGCGGATCTTCTGGCTGC
>CAZUDR010000002.1:0-36419 GCA_964618715.1 uncultured Undibacter sp.
TCCTTGCCCGACTTGATGACCACGGCGCGCACCTCCGGATGCTCGAAGCGCAGGCGCTGCACCGCGTCGTTGAGTTCGATGTCGACGCCAAGATCGTAGGAATTGAGCTTGAGCTCGTAGTCGCCCATGCCGCCGGCCTGGTCGACATCCATGATGAGATAGGCGACGTCGCCATCGAACTCGAGGCGCCAGTGGCGGTAGCGCGACGGCTCGGTCTGGTAGTCGATTGCGCTGCTGGTTGCGGTCATGGACATGTCCCGGGATGGCCGGCGCGCGGCGAGCCGGTCCACCACCCTCTCCCTTCGCTATGCATTATTTTTCATTCTCCTAGCATCTCCTGATGGGGCCGACAATCAGGAAGTCGCCGGGTCACAACACCGCAGGAGGCGCGGCGCCAGATTGGAAACATCCCTGAAAACACTGATTTCCCGCAAAAAAACGTCGTTGCCCGGGTTGCAATTGGCGGCCGTCTGGACCATAGTCACCGGCAATATAATTCAGGACAGCAAACTCGATGACCACCGCGACGCCCGCGCATGGCCGCGACACCGACGCCTATTTGCGCCGGCTGGGCGAGCGCGTGCGCACGCTGCGCAATCAACGCGGCATGTCGCGCAAGGTTCTTGCCCAGCACGCCAGGGTGTCCGAGCGCTACCTGGCGCAGCTGGAAACCGGCAAGGGCAACTGCTCCATCGTCCTGTTGCGGCGGATCGCCCGCGCCATCGGCCTGCCCGTCACCCAGCTGGTCAACGAAGGTGCCGAGCCGCCGCTCGATCTGGTGCTGCTGTCGCAGTTTCTCGAGCGGCTGCCGCCCAAGGCACTGCGTGACGCGCGCGAGGTCCTGCTGCGCCAGTTCAGCGAGCCGTCGGACAACCTGCGCAAACAGCGCATCGCGCTGATCGGGCTGCGCGGCGGCGGCAAGTCGACCCTCGGTCGCCTGCTCGCCGCCCGGCTGGAAGTCCCGTTCATCGAGCTCGACCGCGAGGTCGAGCGGCGCAGCGGCGCAACCCTGAGCGAAATTTTCGACATGTTCGGCCAGGAAACCTTCCGGCGCGCAGAGCGCGAGGCGCTGGAAGAGGTGCTGCGCCAGCACCCCCATTTCGTCATGGCGACCAGCGGCAGCATCGTCACCGAGCCGGGGACGCTGGAACTGCTGCTGTCGTCCTGCTTTACGGTCTGGGTGCGCGCCGAGCCGGAAGACCACATGAAACGCGTCATGGCGCAGGGCGACATGCGGCCGATGGCGCATAGCGCCCGTGCCATGGAGGACCTGATCGCCATCCTGAAGAGCCGCGAGCCGCTCTACGCCAAGGCGGAAGCCGAGCTCGCCACCACGGGCCAGACACCGGAACAGAACCTGGCCGAGCTGTTGCGCATCGTGCCGGTTTCCGATAGCGGCATCATCCGCAAGTCGGCATAACGCAAAAATCTGGAACGAGGGGTTCGGGCGTTGCTGGAACGGACAGAGACGACAGACACGATCAAGACCGACGTTGTGATCATCGGCGCGGGGCCGGTCGGCCTGTTCGCGGTGTTCGAGCTCGGTCTCCTCGATATCAGGGCCCACCTCATCGATATTCTCGACAAGGTCGGCGGACAGTGTGCCGAGCTTTATCCGGAAAAGCCGATCTACGACATTCCCGGCATTCCCTACATCACCGGCATCGGCCTGACCGACGCGCTGATGGAACAGATCAAGCCGTTCAGCCCCGCCTTCCATCTCGGCGAGATGGTGACGATGGTGGAGAAGATCGGCGATCCGCTGTTCCGCGTCCGCACCGATGCCGGCAAGACCTTCGAATGCAAGACGGTGGTGATCGCCGCCGGCGGCGGCTCGTTCCAGCCCAAGCGGCCGCCGATCGCCGGCATCGAGCCCTACGAGGACAAGTCGGTCCACTACGCCGTGCGCAAGATGGACACCTTCCGTGACAAGCGGCTGCTCATCGTCGGCGGCGGCGACAGCGCGCTCGACTGGACGCTCAATCTCCATCCGATCGCCAGGCGGCTGACGCTGGTGCACCGCCGCGACGAATTCCGCGGCGCGCCCGACAGCGTCAACAAGATGCGTGCGCTGGTCGACGCCGGCAGCATGGACCTGAAGATCGGCCAGGTCACCGAACTTGAGGGCAGCGACGGCCAGCTCACCGCCGCCACCATCAAGGACAAGGGCGGCGCGCTGTCCCGCGTCGAGGTCGACGCCATGCTGCCGTTCTTCGGGCTGACCATGAAGCTCGGCCCGGTCGCCGACTGGGGCGTCAGGCTGGAAGACAACCTGATCCCGGTCGACACCGAAGCGTTCGAGTCGAACATCCCGGGCCTGTTCGCCATCGGCGACATCAACACCTACCCCGGCAAGCTCAAGCTGATCCTGTCAGGCTTCCACGAGGCGGCGCTGATGTCGCAGAAGGCGCATCATTATGTCTATCCGGACAAGCGCCTGGTGTTCCAGTACACCACCTCGTCAACCAGCCTGCAGAAAAAGCTCGGCGTCGCCTGAGGCCCGCCTCGTTCGAACTCATCGCGTAGGCCATTCAAGCTATGCCGAAGATCACTTTCATCGAGCATGACGGCACCGAACATACGGTCGACGCCGAAATCGGGTCGACGGTCATGGAGACGGCGCTGCGCAACGACGTCAACAGCATCGTGGCCGAATGCGGCGGCTCCTGCACCTGCGCCACGTGCCTGGTCCATGTCGATGAAAAATGGAGCGCGGTTGTCGGCCCGCCGTCGGAAGAAGAAGAGGAAATGCTCGATTCCGCCTTCGAGGTGAAACCGACGTCGCGGCTGTGCTGCCAGATCAGGGTGTCGGAAGAGCTGGACGGGCTGGTCGTGCACACCCCGGCCTACCAGGGCCGCTAGCCGCGGTTTCCGGCACCCGGGGGACTGAAAATGGTCGCCGTGCCCCTGGCAGGCGAGGTTCCGTCCATGGAACAAAATGGCCCGCCGGGCCGTTTACATGACGGTTCCACACATCAGCATGAGTCGTGAAAGCCGATCGGTTCAAAACCCTGCCGGTAATGAAGATCCTGCGCCCGGGCGAAAATGTATGGCGTATCGAGCACGCGGACCGCGCCGCCGTCATCATCGACGCCGCCAACTATTTTGGTGCTGTCCGTGCCGCCCTGCTCAAGGCCGAGCGCAAGGCCTTCATCATCGGCTGGGACATTCACAGCCGCACGCGTCTGGTCGGCCCCGGCGGGCACGCGGACGACGGCTGTCCGGAGAGTTTCGCCGAGTTTCTTTCCGCACTGGTGGAGAGGAAGCCGGAACTGGAGATTTCGCTGCTGCTGTGGGATTTCGCCGTGCTCTATGCCGCCGAGCGCGAACCGTTCCCCGCGTATTCACTGCGCTGGAACACGCCGCGCCGGATCAGGCTCTGCCTCGACGACGCCGTGCCGATCGGCTCCTCGCAACACCAGAAACTGGTGGTCATCGACGACGCCATCGCATTTACCGGCGGCATCGACATCACGGCCCGCCGCTGGGACACGTCCGAGCACCGAATTGACAACCCGCTGCGCCGCGATCCCGCCGGCACGCCCTACGCACCGTTTCACGACGTGCAGATGCTGCTCGACGGCGATGCCGCCCGCGCACTCGCCCAGCTCGCGCGCGCGCGCTGGGAGTGCGCGCCGAACGAGGCCGTTCCGCTCGTCGAGAATGCCGGCGATCCCTGGCCGGATCACATCACGGCCGATTTCACCGATCTCGATGTCGGCATCGCGCGGACACAGCCGAAGTTCGAGAAACAGGAGCAGGTCCGCGAGATCGAACAGCTGATTCTCGATTCGATCGCTGCCGCCGGGCGCACGATCTACATCGAGAACCAGTTTCTCAGTTGCATACCGGTCGCCGAGGCGCTCGCGCAGCGACTGCGCGAATGCCCGGAGCTGGAACTGCTGATCGTGACACCCGCCACGCACGCGTCCTGGATCGAGGCACGCACCATGCGCAACGGCCGCATCCGTTTCGCCCAGGTTCTGCATGATGCCAATGCAGATGATCGCATCCGCATGGTCAGTCCGGTGGTCCGCGGACCGGACAATACCGTGGATACGATGGTGCACTCCAAGGTGATGATCGTCGACGACACGTTCCTGCACATCGGCTCGGCCAACCTCAACAACCGCTCGATGGGAACCGACACCGAATGCAACATTGCCATCGAGGCGCAAAACGCACCGGAACGGGAGGCAATTTCCGCCACGCGCAATCGCCTGATCGCCGACCATTGCGGCGTCGACAGCGACGTCGTCGCGCAGGCCTACGCGAGGGAAAAATCGCTGGTCGCGCTGGCCGATCTGACCGCCCGCGGCCATGCCCTCAAACCCGTCGACGACGGTACCGTCGACCAGAACGAATGGGCCACATATGTGGAGAGCATCGCCGATCCGGAAAAACCGATCGGCGCCGAGGAGTTCGCCGGCACCATTGTGGGCGGAAAGATCTCGCGTCGCAGCCTGTCACGCATGACCAAACTCGCGCTCGGCGTCATTGTCGTGCTCGGACTTGTCTTCGCCTGGAAATTCACCCCGCTGGCGGATTTCGCGCAGCCGGACCGGATTCGTGACGCGCTTGAATCCTTCGCGGAAGGAAGCTGGGGACCGCTGATCGTCCTGGGCGTATTCGTTGGCAGCAGCGTTCTCCTGTTTCCCGTCACGGTGCTGATCGCCGCGACGGCCGCGGCATTCGGCCCCTGGCTCGGATTCGCCTACTCCGCCGTGGGGGCGCTGCTCAGCGCCGTGATCTCGTTCATGATCGGAGCGATGATCGGCCGCGAGACATTGACCAGCGTGCTGGGGCCCCGCCTCAACCGGATCCGGCGCGAGGTCCGCAACAAGGGCGTCATTGCCGTTGCCGTCGTCCGGCTTGTCCCGGTCGCGCCATTCGGCGTGGTGAATCTGGTTGCGGGGGCAAGCAAGATCCGCCTGCTGGACTTCGCGCTGGGGACGGCAATCGGCATGCTGCCCGGGATCGCCGTCATGGCCGCGCTCGGCCACCAGATTACGCTGGTTCTCACCCGCCCCAGCCTCGAGGCCATCATCTGGTTCGCGCTGGCGATCGCCGCCTGGCTCGCGCTGTCGCTCGGCCTGCAGGCACTGGTCTCCCGATACTGGAGCGATGCCAGTTGACCGGGGAATTGCCCACCATCCGGTTCATGACCTGGAACATCCACGGCACGCTCGGCCGCAATGCGCGTTTCGATCTTGCCGGCGTGCTCGCACTCATCCGGCGCTGGAACCCCGACGTCATTGCCCTGCAGGAAGTCGACTCGCGCCAGCGTGCCGTCAACGGCGAGGACCCTTTCACGGTGCTCCAGGACACGCTCGGCAAGCACGGCATCGCGGCACACTCGATCACGACCGCTGACGGCAACTACGGACAAATGCTGATCAGCTCCTATCCGTTCACGAGCAGCGAAATTCACGATATCTCGGCGCCCGAACGCGAGCCGCGCCGTGCCATTCGCGCCGAGATCGAGTCACCGGCAGGCGCCGTGCGCGTGGTTGCCACCCATCTGGGGCTGAGCATCGGCGAGCGCCGCCGGCAATCGCGTCTTCTGCTGACACTGGCCGGCGCACCGGACATGACCACGATCATGCTCGGTGATTTCAACGACTGGTTCTGGGCCGGTTCGGTACGATCGGTGCTGGCGCAGGAACTGCCCGGACGCAGCCGGTTCCGCACGTTCCCCGCGATCCTTCCGCTGCTCCGTCTAGACCGGATCTATTGCCGCCCGCGCAATGCTGTCCGCCACCTGTTCACCGACCGGCAGGCGTACCGCCTTTCCGATCACCTGCCGGTAATCGCCGATGTGGTGCTGATGGAGCGTTTGCGCAGCCCTGATACCCGGAGTGCGCGATTGACGCACAGCGGGCAGGAAGCATAAGCAGGCCGAATGGAAGCAATGACGTATCAGGAATTCCTGCGACCGGCCGACTTCGTTGACAGTGGCGACGAGAGCGTGCGCACCTTCGCCCGCGACGCCATCGCCGGCATCAGCGGCGACAAGGCGCGCGCGATCGCGCTATACAAGGCCGTGCGCGACGGGATCAGGTATGATCCCTATGTCGACTACACCGACCCCGGTACGTTCCGGGCCAGCGAGGTGCTCGCCGCCGGACGCGGTTTCTGCATCGGCAAATCCGCCCTCCTGGCTGCCTGCGCCCGCGCCGTCGGCATCCCGGCCCGGCCCGGCTTTGCGGATGTCCGCAATCACCTGACCTCGAAGCGCCTGCATGCGCTCACCCAAAGCGACATCTTTAGCTGGCATTCCTATACGGAACTTCTGGTCGATGACCGCTGGGTGAAATGCACACCGGCGTTCGACCGCAGCCTCTGCGCGCGGGCGGGACTGGCACCGCTCGAATTCGACGGCGTCAATGACTCGCTGTTTCACCCCTTCGATCCGGCAGGGCGCCGGCACATGGAATATCTTTGCGACCGCGGCGCCTTTGCCGATGTTCCTCACGCCGCGATCCTTGCGGATTTCCTGAAGCACTATCCGGGGCTGGTCGAGAACGGCAAAGCCGGCGGCAATTTCCACGCCGAAGTATCGCGCTGACCCCCGACAGGTCACCGATACGCGTGACGGTTGTCCCCAGGGCATCCTCGTGGCCCGTCACAAGGTAATGATTTTTTTGATGAATTATTCCTGCGTCCCGGCGGATCCCGCGGCTTCCACGGCGCAGCAATTATCGCATCGACGAAACCGCCTGAAACATGCTTGATTAAGGCAGATTAAGTGCATTTTCGTGACGCATGCGACACATTCAGGGCGACAATCCGGTACCGCAAGGGGAGCCATCGGCCGCCGACGCAAGCCTGAACGGCGGTTCGACGCTGAAGGTCATCCTTGCCCAGCCGCGCGGTTTTTGCGCCGGCGTGGTGCGTGCGATCGAAATCGTGGAGCGGGCGCTCGAGAAATACGGACCGCCGGTCTATGTGCGGCACGAGATCGTGCATAACAAATGGGTGGTCGATGCGCTGAAGGCCCGCGGCGCCCGGTTTGTCGAGGAACTCTCGGAAGTCCCCCCGAACGGTATCACGGTCTTCAGCGCGCACGGCGTGGCCCGAAAGGTCGAGGCCGAGGCGGCCGAGCGCGACCTGCACGTGCTCAACGCGACCTGCCCGCTGGTGTCCAAGGTGCACGCCCAGGGCCGCCACTACGTGCGTCAGGGGCGCACCGTGGTCCTGATCGGCCACGTCGGGCACCCGGAAGTGGAAGGCACCCTCGGCCAGATTCCAGGCAAGGTGATTCTGGTGCAGTCGGAAAGGGATGTGGCGGCGCTCGACCTGCCTGACGATACACCCCTCGCCTACGTGACCCAGACCACCCTCAGTGTCGACGACACCCGCGGCATCATCGCGGCCCTCAACCGGCGGTTCCGGGACGTGGTCGGCCCGGGCACCGAGGACATCTGCTACGCGACACAAAATCGCCAGACCGCGCTGCGGAAACTGGCGAAACTGGTCGATGTGATCTTCGTCGTCGGCGCCAAGAACAGCTCGAATTCCAACCGTTTGCGCGAAATCGGCCTGGATGCCGGCACCCCCACTTATTTGATCGCCAATGGGGAGGAAATCCGCCCCGAATGGCTGGACGGCGTCGCAACAGTGGGTATTACTGCGGGGGCCTCGGCACCCGAGGTGATGGTGATGGACGCCATCAACGCGCTGGGGCGGACCGCGGTGGTCGATGTGACCACGCTGCCCGGCGAAGAAGAACAGATGGAATTCCGCGTGCCCGTTGAACTCCTCGACGTGGAGGGCAGCGGCAAAATCGGCAAGGACGGTAGTCTTGGGCATTCCTCTCCAGCAGAAATTGGCGGTCGGTAGCTACGTCTTCCGGCAGCATCTCGCCGGCCGCAAGCGGTATCCACTGGTGCTCATGCTGGAACCCTTGTTCCGGTGCAATCTCGCCTGCGCCGGCTGCGGCAAGATCGACTATCCACGCGAGATCCTGAACCAGAGCATGCCGGTTGAAGACGCGCTGCAAGCCGTCGATGAATGCGGCGCGCCCATAGTCTCGATCGCCGGCGGCGAGCCGTTGTTGCACAAGCAGCTGCCGGAGATCGTCAAGGGGATCATTGCCCGCAAGAAATTCATCTATCTTTGCACCAACGCGCTGCTGATGGAGCAGCGCATGGATCAGTACCAGCCGAACCCGTATTTCTCCTGGTCGGTCCATCTCGACGGCGACCGGGAAATGCACGACGCCTCGGTGTGCCTCGAGGGTGTCTACGAGAAGGCGGTCGCCGCCATCAGGAAGGCAAAGGCACGCGGTTTCCGCGTCAGCATCAACTGCACGCTGTTCAACAACGCCTCGCCGGAGAAGGCCGCCGCCTTCCTCGACGAGATGGAGCGCATCGGTATCGACGGCATCACCATCTCGCCCGGCTATGCCTACGAGCGGGCGCCCGACCAGCAGCACTTCCTCAACCGCGAGGGCACCAAGCAGCTGTTCCGTGGCATCTTCAGCCGCGGCCGCGGCGCGCGCAACTGGTCGTTCAACCAGTCCAGCCTGTTCCTCGATTACCTTGCCGGCAATCAGCAGTACCACTGCACGCCGTGGGGCAACCCGACGCGCACCATCTTCGGCTGGCAGAAACCCTGCTATCTGATCGGCGAAGGTTACGTGAAGTCCTTCCGCGAGCTGATGGAAGAGACGGACTGGGACTCCTACGGCACCGGCAACTACGAGAAGTGCGCCGACTGCATGGTTCACTGCGGCTACGAGGCGACCGCAGTCAACGACGCCGTCAAGCATCCGCTCAAGGCGCTGATGGTGGCACTGCGCGGCGTGCGCACCGATGGCCCGATGGCGCCGGAGATCGACCTGTCGCGCCAGCGACCGGCGCAGTATCCGTTCAAGGACAATGTCGAGCGCAAGCTTGCCGAGATCCGCGCCAGGCGCGCCGCGGATGCCAAGGCCAAGGCCGACCGCAACGCGGCGATGAGCAAGGCGAGCTAGCCAGCCGGCCATCACATCCCGTAGACGACGCGCCGCTCATTGCTCGCGGTCAGATTCCGGTAGCGCGCCAGCGCCCAGAGCGGAAAGAATTTCCGGTAGCCGTGATAGCGCAGGTAAAAGACGCGCGGGAAACCGGTGGCGGTAAAACGCTCCTCCTCCCACAAACCGGTCCGGTCCTGCGTGCGCACGAGATAGTCGACCCCGCGCTCCACTGCCGGATGATCAACCTGCCCGGCCGCCATCAGCCCGAGCAGCGCCCAGGCGGTCTGTGAGGCCGTGCTCGACGCCTCCTCGTAGCCACGGTAGTCGAGCCTGTAACTGGTACCGTCCTCGCCCCAGCCGCCATCGTCGTTCTGGATCGAAACGAGCCAGTCGATCGCCTTGCGCACGGCCGGATGATCACGGCCGAGCCCGCAGGCGTTGAGCGCGCAGAGCACCGACCAGGTGCCGTAGATATAGTTCATGCCCCAGCGGCCGTACCAGCTCCCGTCGGCAAGCTGCGTGCGGAGCAGAAAATCGACGCCCTGTTTGAGCACCTCGCTGGTCTCCGGCGTCTCGCCGAGCTGCGCCAGCATGGAGGCGCAGCGCGCGCCGACGTCCTCGGTCGGCGGATCGATCAGCGCACCATGGTCGGCGAACGGGATGTTGTTGAGATAGTCGTAGATGTTGTCGACGTCGAAGGCGGCCCAGCCGCCATTCGCGCTCTGCATGCCGTGGATCCATTCAGTCGCGCGATCGATGGCGCCGTCAAACTCGTTGCCGGCGCCAGCCGTGCGCCGCGCGCGGTCCATGGCCATCACCACCACCGCGGTGTCGTCGAGATCGGGATAATGCGGATTGGCGTACTGGAACGCCCAGCCGCCGGGGCGCAGGCCCGGCCGGCGCGCGATCCAGTCGCCCTCGACGTCGAGCACCTGCAGCGGCTCCAGCCATTCAAGCCCGCGCCGCGCCTGTTGCTTCGCTTCATCACTGCCCTCTTCGAGCAGCGTGTGGCAGACGAGCGCCGTGTCCCACACCGGCGACACGCAGGGCTGGCAGTAGGCCTCGTCGTCCTTGATGACCAGGAGCTTGTCGAGGGAATCCCGGGCGATCTTCGCCTTCACCGGATCGCCCAGCGCGTCAAACATCAGACAGGCGTTGGCCATGGCCGGGAAGATGGCGCCGAGGCCGTCCTCGCCGTTCAGTCGCTCGCTGACGAAATCGACCGCGCGTCGGATCGATCGTTGCCGCATCCCTTTGGGCGAAAGCCTGACCGCCGGCCGCAGCACCATATCGATCAGCCGGAACGCCGAAAACCAGGTCCACTTCTGGTGCGGCGCCTTGTGCGGTGGCCCGATCGTCAGTGGCGGCTGCAGAAACAGTTCGTCGATGGTGACGCCGCGCGGATTCTTCGCACGCGGCTGCACCGTCATCAACACCAGCAGCGGCACGATGACCGTGCGGCCCCAATAGGAAATCTTCGACAGGTGAAACGGAAACCAGGGCGGCAGCAGCATGATCTCGACCGGCATCACCGGCACGCTTTGCCAGCGCAGGATGCCGAACAGGGAGAGCAGGATGCGGGTAAACACGTTGCTCTCGATGGCGCCGCCACGAGACAGGATCGCTTCACGCGCGCGCTTCATATGCGGCGCGTCGATGTCGTCGCCGATCATCTTGAGCGCGAAATAGGCCTTCACGCTGGCGCTCATGTCGAAATCGCCATCGTGGAACAGCGGCCACCCGCCGTGTTCCGGGCCCTGGACGCGGCGCAGATAGACCGCGATCTTGCGCTCGAGTTCGGTGTCGACGTCTTCGCCGCGGTAGTGCGTCAGCAACACGTATTCGGCGGGAATCGTGCAGTCGGCCTCGAGCTCGAAAACCCAGTGTCCGTCCGGACGCTGCAGGGCGAGCAAGGCATCGGTCGCGCTGATTGCGGCCATCCTGACCGCATCCTGAGACGCGGTCATGCGGCCAGCCGTCGGTCGGAAGCGATGAGGCCGGCGGCCCGGTTGCCCGAGCGCACGGCACCCTCGAGCGTCGCCGGCAATCCGGTATCGGTCCAGTCACCGGCCAGCAACAGATTATTCCATTGCGTGACCGGACCGGGGCGTCTGGCATTTTCTTCCGGCGTCGCGGCAAACGTCGCGCGGCGCTCGCGTACGAGCTGCCAGGGAGGCAGTCCGGACGGCAGCTTCAGGACTTCGGCAACTTCACGCCAGATATCGCGGGCAAGTTGTTCGCGCGGCGTGTCAAACCATTCGCCGGCATCGCTGATGGTGACCGCGATCCGGCCAGGGAATGCAAAAATCCATTCGCTCATGGCATTGACCAGCCCGATCAGTGTCGGCGCGGTGGATGGCGGATCGATCCGGAAATGCGCATTGACGATCCCCCGGAACGACGACGGGGCATTCAGGCCGGGCAAGAGATTCTGCGCGGCATAGGATGGCACTGCCAGGATGATGCGATCGTCGCTGCCGAGCGGCACCGTTTTGCCTGCAAACACCAGGTCACTTACGCGGCCGCCGTCGAAACGCAATTCGTGCAACGGATGCTCGAGGGCGACCGTGACGCCTCGCGCCTGCAGCCATGCAATGGCGGGTTCGACAAACGCCTTGCCGATCCCTTCACGCGCGATCAGCGGATGGCAGGCCTGGCCGCCAAGCGCCAGCGTCTCGCGCACCAGCGCGCTGGCCAGTTTGGCCGAACCGTCCCTGGGCTTGATATTCAGCGCCGCCAGGAAGAACGGCTCCAGCAGCCGCTGATAAAGCGGTCCGCCGCAATCGATCACCTCCCTGAGCGGTTTGTCCTCGGACGCCCAGATCAGCCGCGCCAGCGGGAGATAGTCCAAGGGCCGGGTGCCGGGAACGCGGGCGTTCCTGTTGAACACCCACCACGGAAACATGCCGCTGTTGAGCCGCAGCATCCAGCGCACCCCGTCCGCCAGATCGATAAAGGCAAAGTCGGACGGCATCTCGTCCAGCGTGGCCGCTCCGCCGGTGGTGCGCGCATAATCGAGCACCGCGCGGTTGCCGGACAGCACCAGGTGGGTCCCGTTGTCGATGACCATCCCCGTCTGCTGGTCGTAGTAGGAGCGGCAGCGCCCGCCCGGCTGGTTGGTGGCCTCGTGCACGATGATGCGGCGACCGCTGTCGGCCAGACGCACGGCGGCCGCGAGGCCGGCCAGGCCGGCGCCGATAATGTGGACCGTGCCCGCATCAAATGATCGCATAACGCAACGCAATTCCTATGAGATGCGGCTTGCTGACGCGCACGCGGGTGCGCGGGGGTGCCCAGCCGCGCGCGATCATGCCATCGAGCATCTTGCGGTAGGCCTTTTCCATCAGCCGCGGCGCCTTGACCAGCCGGCGCGGGCAACGCGCCATGATGGCATCGGCTTCCTTGAAGTGATCGCGCGCGCGCTCGACCACATGGGCGCAGGCCGTGGCGAGATCGGGGTTGGCCGCGACGGCCTCCGGATCGCCGCTCTCGATGCCGGCGCGTTGCAGCGCCTCGCAGGGAAGATAGAGCCGTCCGATCCCGGCGTCCTCGTCGATGTCGCGCAGGATATTGGTGAGCTGCAACGCGCGGCCGAGATGATGGGCGAGCGCCGGGCCATCAGTTTCATTGAGACCGAACACGCGCACGGACAGCCGCCCGACGGCGCTGGCGACCCGGTCGCAATAAAGATCGAGCGTCTCCCACGACGGCGCGCGGATGTCTTCCTTCGCGTCCATCTCGACGCCGTCGATCACCGCCATGAAATCGTCCTGCCGCAGGCCGAACTGCTTGATGGTGCGGGCAAGCGCTTCAAGCCCCGCGGGTACGTCGCCCGCATAAAGCGCCGCAATATTGTCGCGCCAGTCATTGAGGCGCGCGATCCGCTGTTCGCGCGAAATTCCCCCGGTATCGGCAATGTCGTCCACCGCCTTGCAAAACGCATAGATCTCGAACATCGCCTCGCGCTGCTCGCGCGGCAGGACGCGCATGGCAAGATAGAAGGAACTGCCGCGCGCGCGGCTGGCAGCCTCCGGACTGGTCTGCGCGGCCTGCTGCATGTCAGGACCTCCACGCCTGCGGACCGTAGACCGGGGCGCCACGGCCAAGGAGGCGACGCACGCGAATGCCGGCGGCGGCGCCGAGGCCGGTCATCAGCATCTGCGATTTGCCCAGATGCACGCGCTCACTGAGCGGGTCGCGCGCCTGCAACAGCGTTACAAGCCGTTCGGCGAGCCGCTGTATGGCGGCGATCTCCATGGCCAGGCGCGCGTCGACGACCATGGAAGGAAAACCGCGGCTCTGCTCCAGCAGCTGCGCGGTGCGGCGGGCGATGCCATGCAGGCATTCCTTCAGCGCGGGGCTGGCACGCGCCTCGCCGAGCGCCTCGACGCCGAGACCGTGGGCGGACAGCGCGTCTGTCGGGACATACACGCGATCGAGGTTGCGGTAGTCGGCGCCGCAATCCTGCAGATGATTGATGATCTGCAGGGCAGCGCACAGTGCATCATTGGCGGCCCAGGTCGCCTGCGACTCGCCGTGCACGTCGAGCACGAAGCGGCCGACCGGCATGGCCGACAGGCGGCAATAGCCGATCAGGTCGTCCCAGTCGGCGTAACGCAGCTTGGTCACGTCCTGGCGGAAGGCATTCAGGAGGTCGAGCGCGTGCTGTGGCGACAGGGCACGGTCATGCAACACGCCGCGCAGGCGCACACCCTCCGGCTCCTCGTCGGTCGCGCCTGTGAGACTCGCGTCCAGCCGGTCGAGGTGTGCCAGCTTGTCCCCGGCAGACATCGAGGAATGATCGGCGATATCATCGGCGGTGCGCACGAAATCGTAAAAGGCAAGGATCGCCGGCCGGTGCTGCGGCCGGATGAGCCAGGACGCGACCGGAAAATTCTCGTCGCCTGCCCCCTTGCCGGAACGGAATTGTGCACTGGTGCTCATTGCAGGCTTGGCGCGCCGGCATGGACGCGTCCCTTCCACTCTCCGCCGCGCCGGCGCAGATGCTGCCAGGCGGAGTCGAGCGTATAAAACATGTAGAGCAGCGCGATGCCCGGCAGCGCGATGCCCCACAGCGGTGACAGCCGGTAGAAGCGGAGTATCGGCTGGAACGACAGCGCCATCAGCAGCCAGACCGCCAGCGCGAGCCAGCGCGCGAGCCCCTCGGAAAAAATCGCCAACAGAGGCGGCGCGACAAAGACCAGCGCCATGCCGACGGTGGTCGCGGCGAGCAGCCACGGCGAATAGCCGAGCTGCGCATAGGCGGTGCGCGAGATCGTCTGCCGCACCTGGGCCAGTCCCGCATAGGGGCGCAGGCTGTGCACGCGTTCCGTCAGCCCCAGCCAGATCGGACCGACGGCTTTCAGTTTTGCGGCCAGCGAGCAATCGTCGATCAGGGCATTGCGCACGCTGGCGATGCCGCCGATCGCGTGCAATGCATCGGTGCGGATGAGCATGCAGCCACCGGCCGCCGCTGCCGTGCCTTTGCGGGGCCGGTTGACCCAGCGGAAGGGAAACAGCATCTCGAAGAAGTACACAAAGGCCGGAACGTGGCTGCGCTCCGCGAGGGTCTCGCAGCGCAGCCTGGCCATCAGCGACGTCAGCACGGCGCCGGAAGCGCAGGCCCGCGCAACCAGCGACGACAGGCTGTCGGGCGCGTGCACAATGTCTGCATCAGTGAGCAGGATAAACTCCGGCTTCCCGGCGACGGACTCAGCAGCGTCGACGCCCTGCTTCAGCGCCCACAGTTTGCCGGTCCAGCCGGGTGGCGGCCCCTCGCCGCGCAGAACGGTCAATGCGCGACCGGAGCGCGCTGCCGCGCGCGCGCCGTCGCCTGTGCCGTCGGTTGAATCGTCATCGACAACGATAACGGTGAGCGGTCCGGAATAGTCCTGGTCAAGCAATGAAGCGACACTCGCGCCGATGAAGTCGGCCTCGTTGCGCGCCGGGATCACCACCGTCACCCGCGGCCAGCGGCCGGGGTCGGGCAGACGCGCGGTGTCGCGCACAGATGCCATCCAGAACAAGCCACGGGCGGCGATCAGATACGCCCAGAGCGCCAGGCAAATTGCAGCGACGGCGAGGACTGACATGGATCGACGGGATCCGCGCGCATGAGTGTGTTTGGTCCAGCCCCCGGTTCACGGGGGTAGTTCAGTATTGTGCCGGACCAGCCATGGGGCCCAAATAGCCAAAAAACGGGTACGACGCCATGCAGACCTGATTCGGTCGTCCGGCGCCGCCTTGCCCGCATGCCGGGCCTTCCGGACGGGACCGGACCTCACCGCTGCAGCGGCTACCAAGGCAGGACGCGGCGGTTGGCAGACCGTCGGGCACTCCGCTTGATCGCCTGTATGGGAAGGAGGATAGTCGGCGCGACCGCACCGGGGGACCCCAGCCATGCCGATCGCCGCGGACCTGTGGCGCTGGACAGCAGATCTGCTGCTGGCCGGATCGATCCTCGGCTGTCTCTATCTGGTGACCGCCAGCCTCCTTGTCCTTCGTCACCGCCGCTCGCCGGCGTCGGAGGCATCGCCCGTCCCGGTGACCGTTCTGGTGCCACTGTGCGGGACCGAGCCGCGGCTTGCCCAGCTGCTGCGTGTCCTTTGCCAGCAAGACTATGCGGCCCCGGTGCAGATCGTCTGCGGGGCCCGCAGCGACACGGACCCTGCCCTCGCAGTCGCCCGGCAACTCGCCGCCGGGGACCCCGGGCAACGCATCGAGGTGCACGTCCACCCGCAAATTCACGGCCTCAACCTGAAAGTATCCAACCAGATCAACCTGGCGCAGCACGCCCGTCACGACACCCTGGTCATGGTCGACAGCGACGTCGAGATCACGCGTGACTTTCTTTCCGGCATGATTGCCGAACTGCAGAAGCCGGGCGTCGGTATCGTCAGCTGTCTCTATCACGGCGTCGCCACGGACGATGTCTGGGCGAGGCTCGGGGCTTCGGGTGTCAACACGCATTTCCTGCCCAATGCCATCGTCGCATTGCGCTTCCGGCTGGAGCGGCCGTGCTTTGGCGCCGGCATGGCGATCTCGCATGACACGCTCCGGCGCATCGGCGGCCTCGAGGCATTCGCCGATCAGCTCTGGGAGGACTACGCGATCGGGAAAGCGATCCGGGCGGCGGGGCTCGAGGTCGCGCACCCGCGATTCACCCTCGGTCATGTCTATGCCGGGGGCTCCGGTCGTGACCTGGTGATGAGCCAGATCCGCGAGGCGCGTACGATCCGCGGCATCAACCCGGCGGGTCACGCAGGTACTATCGTGACCCATCCGTTTCCGCTGGCATTGACCGCCCTGCTGATCGGGGGTGGCAGCCAGGCGCTCGCGGTGGCGCTCATCGCACTCGGCTGCCGGACCGCGGTAGGCTGGTGCGCGGGAACGCGCTTTGGCGCGCGGCCCCTGCAGTTCTGGCTGATGCCGGTGCGCGACATGCTGTCGTTCACGGCCTACGTCGCCAGTTTCTTCGGCGGCACGGTGACGTGGCGGGGAGAGCGTCATCGGCTGTATGATGGCAAACTGGTTCAGGATCCCGGGTAAGCACAGGCCGATGCGTACGCTATTTCTGCAGGCTCCCTCATTCGAAGGCTTTGACGGCGGTGCCGGCTCGCGATACCAGGCCCGGCGCGAGATCAGGTCCTACTGGTATCCGACCTGGCTCGCCCAGCTTGCCGCGCTTGTGCCCGACAGCAAGCTGATCGACGCTCCGCCGCACGACATCAAACTCGGCGAAATCACTGCCGGGGCCGACCGCTACGACCTGGCGGTCATCTACAGTTCCACGCCTTCCTTCGGTTCCGACGTGCGGACGGCGGAAGCGCTGAAGGCAGCCAACCCGCGCCTCAAGGTCGGCATGGTCGGCGCCAACATCGCCATCGACCCGCGCGCCAATCTCGAGAAGGCGACGCCGGTCGATTTTGTCACCGGCAAGGAGTTCGATTTCGCAATCAAGGAGATTGCGGAAGGCCGTGACTGGAGCGAAATCGCCGGCCTCGTCTACCGCGACCGCGACGGCACGATCTGCCAGAACGAGGACCGGGCACTGCTCGAGCAGATGGACGATCTGCCTTTCGTCACGCCGATCTATAAACGCGATCTCGATATCAGCAACTATTTCATCGGCTATCTGAAACATCCCTACGTGTCGTTCTATACAGGACGCGGGTGCAAATCGCGCTGCACCTTCTGTCTCTGGCCGCAGACCGTGGGCGGGCACGTTTACCGGACGCGCAGCGTCAGGCACGTGGTCGAGGAAGTTGCCTGGACGCAAAAGGAATTGCCCCAGGTGAAGGAGATCTTCTTCGACGACGATACATTCACCGACAATCCGCAACGCGCGCAGGAAATCGCCCGCGAGCTTGGCAAGCTCGGCGTCACATGGTCATGCAACGCCAAGGCCAATGTCAGCCGTGAGACGCTGAAGGTCATGCGCGACAACGGTTTGCGTCTGCTGCTGGTCGGCTACGAATCGGGCAATCAGCAGATCCTGCACAACATCAAGAAGGGCATGCGCATCGAGGTGGCCAAGCGTTTCACCAGGGACTGCCATGATCTCGGCATTACAATCCACGGTACGTTTATCCTCGGTTTGCCCGGCGAGACGCGCGAGACCATCCAGGAGACCATCCGTTTCGCCCGCGAGATCAACCCGCACACCCTGCAGGTGTCGCTGGCCGCGCCCTATCCGGGCACGTTCCTCTACAAGCAGGCGGTCGAGAACGGCTGGCTCGACACCGGCAATGCCGAGCTGGTCGACGGCCATGGCGTGCAGATTGCGCCGCTGCATTATCCGCACCTGAGTCACTCCGAGATTTTCCAGTCGGTGGAAGAGTTCTACCGGCGCTTCTACCTGCGGGTGCCGAAGATCGCCTCCATCGTCGCCGAGATGGCGACAAGCCGGGAAACCATGCAGCGGCGGCTGCGTGAGGCGGTCGAGTTCTTCGCTTTCCTGCGCGAACGCCGCGGGGTCGAGCTCTGAATGCGCTGGTGATCACGGCCGACGACTTCGGCCTGGCCAAGGAGGTCAACGAGGCGGTCGAGCTGGCGCACCGTCAGGGCGTGCTGACCGCGGCAAGCCTGATGGTGGCGGGACCCGCTGCCGCCGATGCGGTCGCGGTCGCGCGACGCAATCCCGGGCTCAGGGTGGGTTTGCATCTGGTTCTGGTCGACGGCGCACCCGTGTCGGCGCCCGAGCTCATCCCCAACCTGCTCGATTCGGGGGGGCGCCTGCATTCAGGCATGGCGCGCCTTGGCGTCGCCCTGACGCTGCGGCCGGAGTTGCGGCGCCAGCTGCGGCGGGAGATTGCCGCCCAGTTCCGCGCCTATCAGCGCACCGGCCTGCCGCTCGACCACGTCAATGCCCACAAGCACTACCACCTGCACCCGATCGTCGCGCAGCAGGTGCTGTCGGCCGGCCGCGATTTCGGCGTCACGGCCCTGCGGGTGCCGCGCGAACCGCATGCGCGCGGCCTCGCACCGTGGACCGCGCTGCTGCAGATGCGCGCGCGCCGCGCCGGCCTGCTGACTCCGGATGCTGTATTCGGCCTGCGCTGGTCGGGCGGCATGACGGCCGACCGTCTTGGTGAGGTCTTGCGTGGCCTTCCGGCAGGGCTGGTCGAGATCTATACGCATCCGGCCACAGCGGAATCGTTTGAAGGGCACGCCGCCGGCTACCGCTACCGCGACGAACTGGCGGCCTTGTGCGATCCCGACGTCGTTCACGCCGTGCGTCAAAGCGGCCGCACCCTGGGCGGCTATGCGGATGTGCCGCGCAAGGCGGCGGCCTGAACCAGCGGCGGCCTGGGCTAGCGACGGCGCAGATATCCCGACTGCTCGAACCAGTCGATCGCGTCCCTGATGCCTTCGGCGAACGGACGCGCCTTGTAGCCCAGTTCGCGCTCCGCCTTGGCGGCGGTGAAGAACATGCGGTTCTTCGACATGCGCAGTGCGTCCACCGTGATGAAAGGTTCGCGCCGCGTGCGGCGCGCGACCATTTCGACCATGACCGCCAGCGGCATCACCGCCGAGCGCGGAAGTCTGATGCGTGGCGGACGGCGACCCATGTGATGCGCAACGGCAGCAAGGATTTCGGACAGCGACGAGTTCTGCCCGCCGAGGATATAGCGTTCGCCGATGCGGCCGCGCTCGAAGGCCAGAAGATGGCCGGCGGCGACGTCGTCGACATGCACCATGTTGAGCCCGGTATCGACGAACGCCGGCAAACGACCCGTGGCAGCCTCGACGATAATGCGGCCGGTCGGCGTCGGCTTGACATCGCGGGGACCGACCGGCGCCGACGGATTGACGATCACCGCGGGCAGGCCTTCGCGCACCATCGATTCGACCAGCCGCTCCGCGACGATCTTGCTGCGCTTGTAGGCGCCGATCGCCGCGCTTTCGTGCAGGGGAACGGTTTCGTCCGTGATATCGCCCTTCGGGGTGCAGGCGAGCGTGGCAACACTGCTGGTATAGACGATGCGCTCGACACCGGCGCGCCTGGCCTCGTCCATTACCGTGCGGGTCGAAACGACGTTATTATGCAGGATTTCGTCGGGGTCTGGCGCCCACAGCCGGTAGTCCGCGGCTACGTGAAACAGCGCGCGCACCCCGCACATCGCCGGCCGCACCGTTTCCGCGTCGCGCAGGTCGCCGCGCACGAACTCGATGTCCTGGCCGGCGAGATGCGCAACCGGGCTCGTCGGCCGCACCAGTGCCCGCACCCTGAAGCCGCGCTCGACCAGCTGCCGGGCCACCGCAGAGCCAATAAAGCCGCTGGCGCCGGTCACCAGTACCGTGTCATTGCCACTCATAACCGGTGCCTACTACCGGATCGCCCTGCCCCGCAAGCTGGCGGCGGAAACGGGTTTCCTGCAAAGCGTGTCCCGGCACCTTATACTCCCGCCGCCATGGCCCCCTCGACTTCCAGCGTTCTCATCGCCGCCGGCCTGGCCTTTGAGGCCCGAATCGCCGGCCGCGTACCCGCGGCGCGCACCTGCTGCGGACGCGGACCCGGACTGGCGGCCGGGCTGGAATCGGCGATGGCGCCCTCCTGCGGCGGCATCATCAGCTTCGGCATTGCGGGCGGACTCGATCCCGCCCTGTCGCCCGGAACGCTGATCGTCGCCACCACCGTGATCGGCCCGGCCGGCGCTTTCGCCACCGACGAATCCTGGTCGCACAAGCTGGCGCGCGCCCTGCCCGACGCGGTTGCGGCGCCGCTGCTGGGTCTCGACGTGGCCGCCGCCGATCCTGCGGCGAAGGCCCAACTGTTCGACGAAACCGGCGCCGCCGCCGTCGACATGGAGTCGCACATCGCCGGAGACGTCGCTGCCCGCCACGGTCTGCCCTTTGCCGCGCTGCGCGTTGTTGCGGATCCGGCAGGCGGTCGCGTTCCGGCATCCGCCATTGCCGGACTGCGGGCGGACGGCAGCACCGATGTGACGGGCGTGCTGAAAAGCCTGCTGGGCAAGCCGGGAGACCTTGCGGCGCTGATTCACGTTGCCCGCGACACAGCGACGGCCCGAACCGCGCTCAAGGCGGCTGCACGGCGTGTCGGAAAGGGCTTCGGCCTGCCGGGCCTGGTCTAGGCGGGCGCGGGAATGTCGCGCAGGCGCGAACCGACGGCGTCCAGCACCAGATTGTGCGCGCGTTCGACGATGTCATCGAAGGAACGCGTGCGCACGAACATCGCGCGTGCCCGGGCGCTGATCTCGGCTCGTGTCGGCAGATGCGGAATATGCGTGTTGGCGAGAATCTCCGCCGCACGATCCTGCGCGATCACCAGCCGCTGTTGCAGCGTCGCAAGCGACGCGCCTTCCAGCCGCGCGGCGACAGCGCTGGCGATCCAGTCGGTATTGAAGCTGGCAGCCAGTTGCCGCGCAGCACGATCGATAACACGCGAACCGAGCCTTTGCTCGTTGCGCAGCACGGCTTCCGAAGGCGCCTTCAGATCCCAGACCACACCGGTCCACGACAGCGCCTTGAGGATGTAGAACGTGGGATCCCACTCGTACCAGCGGAAACCCTGGCGCACGCTGCTCTGGCAGGCATGGTGATTGTTGTGCCAGCCCTCGCCCATCGTGAAGATTGCGAGCAGCCAGTTGTTGCGGGAGTCGTCGCCGGTGACGTAGCGCTTGCGGCCGTGCACATGGGCCAGCGAGTTGATGCAGAAGGTGCCGTGATAGACCGCGACCGTGCTCCAGAAGAAGCCGACGATCAGCCCCGGCCAGCCGGCGATGAGATAGCACAGCACGGCAAGGGCAATGCCGGGAAGTTTCTCGTAATCGTGCAGCCAGCGCAGCTCCGGGTACTGCATCAGGTCTTCGACCTTGACCGGATCAAACGTGTCGTGGTGGCGCGAAAAAATCCAGCCAAGATGGCTGTAGATGAAGCCGTGATGGCGTGGCGAATGGACGTCCCGCTCGGTGTCGGAGTGAAGGTGATGGTGGCGGTGCTTGGCCGCCCACCACAACACGCTCTTTTGCGTCGTGCTCTGCGACAACACCGCCAGAATGAACTGGAAGGCCCGGCTGGTGGAGTAGGCGCGGTGGGAAAAATAGCGGTGGTAGCCGGCACCGATGGCAAAGATTCGAATCCAGTAAAGCGCCACCCCCAGAACGACCGCCTGCCAGGTGACTCCGGTCCAGATGGCACCAAAACTGGCCAGATGCATGATCACAAACGGAATGGCGGACGGATAGACGATGTCGTCATGCACTTCGGGGGTCTTGCCTTCAGGAGTCGTCATGGATCAGGTTTCTGTCTCTCGAGTGGATGAGCACATTCGCAACAGCCCGGCCCATGGTTGCGGCCGGAGGTCGCCGGGTTGACGCGCTGAGCCGGTACCCGTCCTTGCCGCCGTAGCACGAATCGACCGATCCGGCGCGTCGAACTTACCCCCGTGACGTTAAGTTTTCGAAGCGTATCAATGACGCAGGGGGTGTCCTGCCGCAAATCCGGCCAAAACGGCGGCATTGAGGAAGGTCAAGGTGCACGGGACGTTAACGGGGCTAGTGTGCCCGTATCAGCACTCCGCCTGAGGAAATCATGAGCATGCAACAGACCAGTCCCTCGCGGGGCCCCAAATCGCCGGAGGTGACCGGCTTCTACGATCCCGACACCGGCAGCATCCAGTATCTGGTCGCCGATCCCGGCAGCAAAAAAGCCGCCATCATTGATCCGGTATGGAATTTCGATCCGCGCAATGCGCGAACGGACACCCGGTCCGCTGACGAAATCCTGCAGCACGTCGGCAAACACGGGCTGACTGTGGAGTGGGTCCTCGACACGCATCCGCACGCCGACCACTTTACAGCGGGCGACTATCTGAAGGAAAAGCTGGGCGCGCCGCATGCGATCGGCGAGAAGGTGCGCGACGTCGCTGTGCTCTGGCGCAACTTCTACAACGAGCCCAGGGCATTCGACATCGACAAGGCCTATGACCGGCTGTTTGCCGATGGCGACACGTTCCGGATCGGCGCGCTGCCGGTGCGCGTCATGCTTTCGCCCGGCCACACGCTCGCCTCGGTCACCTACATCGTCGGCGACGATGCTGCTTTCGTTCACGATACGCTGATGATGCCGGACTCAGGATCATCGCGCGCCGATTTTCCGGGCGGCGACGCGGCCACGCTCTATCGCTCGATCCAGGCGATTCTCGCCCTGCCGCCGCAGACGCGGCTGTTTGTCGGCCACGACTACGGCAAGGGCGGACGGGAGCCGGGATGGGAGGCGACCGTCGCCGAACACAAGGCCTCGAATATCCACGTGAAGGACGGGACGTCGGAAAAGGACTACGTGAAGACGCGCACCGCGCGCGACAAGACGCTGCCGCTGCCCGACCGCATACTGCACGCCCTGCAAGTCAATCTGCGCGGCGGCCGGCTGCCCGATCCCGAGGACGACGGGCGCAGCTACTTCAGGATTCCGGCGAACCGGTTCTGAGCGTCGCCGTCAGCCGGGTCGCACCTCGAGAATGATCTTGCCCTGCACGCCGCCGTCGCGCAGCGTGCGCAGGCCCTCGGCGAACCGCTCAAGCGGCAGCCGCCGGCCGATGTGCGGATCGATGCGGCCCTGCTGGCAGAGCGCGAACAGCTCGCGCTGGGCGTCGGCGACACGCTCGGGCGTACGGTCGCGATAGTCCGACCACTGCAGGCCGCTGACCGCGATGTTCTTGACCAGCAGATAGTTGGCCCTGATCGCCGGAATCTGTCCGCTGGCGAAGCCGACGATCACCATGCGGCCGCACCAGGCCAGCGCGCGCAGCGCCGCCGCATGCGCATCGCCACCCACCGGATCAATCACAATATCGGCACCGCGTTTGCCTGTGATCTCCTGTACCCGCGCGCGCAGGCTGTCGCGCAGGTCCGGATCGCCCAGGTCGACGACATGATCGGCGCCGCATTGCAGCGCCAGCTCGGCATTGGCCTTGCCGCGCACGCCGCCAATGGTGAGCCCGGCACCGAGGGCCCTGGCCACCTGCAGGCTCGCCATGCCGACGCCGCCGGAGGCGCCGAGTGCCAGCACGACATCGCCGGGCCGGAACGCGGCGCGGTCCTTCAGCGCGAACCAGGCGGTCTGGTAGGTCAGTCCGAGCGCCGCCGCCTTGTCGAACGGCATGCCGGACGGAATCGGGTAGCAGTGCCCGGCGCGCGCTTTCACCTTTTCGGCGTAGGCGCCGAATTCGACCTCGACCGCCACCGCATCGCCGGGGGACAGACCCGCGACACCCTCGCCCACCGCACTGATGCGGCCGGCGGCGGCCTTGCCGGGTGAAAACGGCAACGCCGGCTTGAACTGGTAATTGCCCTCGATGACCAGAATGTCCGGGTAGTTGACCTCCGCCGCCACGACGTCGACCACCACCTCGCCGGGCCCCGGCACGGGATCGGCCACGTCTTCGACGCCGATCGTCTCGAACGGCGCGAACTGACGCACCCATACCGCTTTCATTTCAGCAACTCGTCGGTGTGGGCGCCAAGAGCCGGCGTTTGCAGCGGTTCGTCCGGCCGCGCGCGAAAGGCCGGATCAACGGGCACCGGGATGGCCGCGATGCTTTCGCCCTCCGCGTTGATCACCTTGTGGTCGAACAGGCCGCGGGCGGCGAATTGCGGATCGGCCATCGCCTGCTGCACGGTCTGCACGATGGAGCAGCAGCAGTCCTCGCCGGCAAAGCGCGCCCGCCAGGTGGCGGCGTCCTCGCCGCGGATGATCCCGGCAACGCGCGCCACCGTTGCCGCGGGATCCTTTTCCTCCGCGAATTCCGGCTCGAGACCGATGATGCGGACAAAATTGACCCAGAACCGCTGCTCGATCGGCGCGGCGGCGAGCACCTGGTCGTCGCGGGTGCGATAGAGCCGGTAGCGGGCGGTGCCGCCGGTCACCAGGCTCGTCCCGTTGCCCGGCCACTGGCCGGTCGCCTGCCCCTCGCCCAGCGCCCAGTACATGAAGGGAAACACATTGTCGGTCATGGCGACGTCGAGATGACGGCCCTTGCCCGTTTTGGCCCGCGCGGCGAGCGCGAGCAGAATGTTGATCACCGCCGGATAGGCGGCGCCGGCGATATCGGCGATGAGCGCCGGCGGCACCGCCAGATTGTCGCCCTGCCCCATGGACAACGCCAGCAGGCCGGCGTCACCGATGTAGTTGAGGTCATGGCCGGCGACATCGCGTTTGGGTCCGGTCTGGCCGTAGCCGGTGATCGAGCAGTAGATGATGCGCGGGTTGATGGCGGAGACGCTGTCGTAGTCGAGACCGAGCCGGCCCATGACGCCCGGCCGGAACTGCTCGACGATGACGTCGGCGCGTTTGATCAGGGGTTCGAGCCGGGCGCGCTCCTCGGGATTTTTCAGATCGAGCACCACGCTCTTCTTGTCGCGGTTGAGCAGCGCGAAATTGACGCTGTCCTTGCCCCACAGCGGCTGGTAGTGGCGCATGTCCTCGCCGCCCGGCCGCTCGATCTTGATCACCTCGGCACCGGCTTCCGCCAGCAGCAGGGTCGCCATCGGCCCCGGCAGCAGGGTGGAGAAGTCGAGAACGAGGATGCCGTCGAGCGGCCTCACGAGTCGTTCTCCCGCATTTTCGCTACGACGGCGCGGCGCGCCGGTGCATAGGCCGGCGTGCCGTAAATTTCGAATAGCGACGAACAGATGTCGTAATGCGAGGTCAGCCCGCCGCGCAGGATGCGCTCGATCGGTCCGTCCGGATAGCCGAGTCCCAGCCGGCAGGTCGTGTCGATGTCGGCCTGGCTGGCAAGACCCTCGTCGAGCAGGCGAAGCGCGGCGTTGTATTTCGGCCGCACCAGGCGGTCGATGATGCGGCCGGCCTGATCGGTACAGACCACGACGGTGAGCCCGGCACCCTCGAAGACGGCGCGCGCCGCCGCGATCGCTTCACCGGACGTATTTGGCCCGCGCACCAGCTCGACCAGACCGGACGGCGCATCGCTGCCGTTGCGATAGCGCGCAAAGCCGAGCACGTTGGTCGCCGTATCATCCTCGCTGACATGCACACCCAGGCACTCATTGTGCAGTTCGATCAGCACCGCGGCGTGCGGCGATGGCGCGTAGGGTACCCCGCAACAGATCAATACCTCGGCCTTGTCGGTCGCGTCCGCGCCTTCCAGGAAGGCGTCGCCGGCGGGGAACGAGCGACTCTCGCCCTTTTTGGTGATCGCATAACGCATGGTCAGGCCCCGAACATGGTGCTGCCCTGATAGTCGAAAAAGCCGCGGCCGGATTTGCGGCCGAGCAGGCCGGCCGCCACCATGCGCCGCAACAGCGGCGGCGTTGCCGCGCGCGGATCGAGCGTGACCGGGTAGAACGCCTCACAGAGCCGCACCTGGGTGTCGAGCCCGATCAGGTCGATCAGCTCGAGCGGACCCATCCTGTAGCCGAGCGCGGACTTGATCGCGGTGTCGATATCGGCGGCGGAGGCGACCCCCGCCTCGACCGCGCGGATGGCGTCATTGTTGAACGGGACCAGTAGCGCATTGAGGATGAAGCCGGGCTTGTCCTGGGTGCGCACCGGCTTCTGCCCGCAGGCCTCGGTCCAGGCCCAGGCCGTTTGCAGGGTCTCCTCCGAGGTGAGAAGGCCGGGCGACACCTCGATCAGCTTCATCAGCTGCGCCGGCAGGCAGAAATGCAGGCCGATGACCCGGTCCGGCCGCCGGCAGCCGGCGGCGATCTCGGTGATCGACAGGGTCGAGGTGTTCGAGGCGAAGATCGTGTGGGCGGGACAGATCGCATCGAGCTTGCCGAGCAGGTCCCGCTTCACGGCAAGATCCTCGAACACCGCCTCGATGACCAGATCGCACTGCGCCAGCGCGGCCATGTCGGTGGTGCTCTCCATTCTTGCCAGGATCGCGTCGCGCCTGTCTTCGGTGAGCCGGCCGCGCTCGACCGATTTGGCGAAGAAACCGGCGATCTGTCTGGTTGCGCGGGCGAGCGCCGCGTCCGAGATGTCGACGCCGATGGTGCGGAATCCGGCCCGTGCGGCGACAATGGCGATGCCCGCCCCCATGGTGCCGGCCGCGCCGCACACGCCCACGGTCCTGATCCCCGCACTCATCTGTCGATGAAACTCCGCCCGATCAGTTGCCGGTGCACCTGGTTGGTCCCTTCCCAGATCTGCGTGATCTTGGCGTCGCGCAGCAGGCGCTCGACCCGCAGGTCACGAATATAGCCATAGCCGCCATGCATCTGCACCGCCTCGGTGGCCATGCGCATGGCGAGATCGCTGGCGCGCAGTTTGGCGATCGAGGCCTCGACGCCGAACTCCGCGCCGCCACCCTCGATGAGCGCGGCGACGTGGTCGAGCCAGTTTTCCGCCATCGCCAGTTCGGCGACGAGGTCGGCCAGCATGAACTGGTTGCCCTGGAAGTCGATGACCCGGCGGCCGGACTGCACGCGTGTGTTCATGTAGGCCACCATGTCCCTGAAGGCAGCGGTCGCGATGCCGAGCGCGTGCGCGGCAATGCTCGGCCGCGACTTGTTGAGCGAGGCGAGCAGCAGCGCCAGACCTTCGCCCGGCTTGCCGAGAATGTTGGCGCGCGGCACCCGCGCGCCGGAAAACGCCAGCCCGGCCGTGGACGACGCGCGGTGGCCGAGCTTCTTTTCGATCCCGGTGATCTCGAAGCCGGGTGTGTTCTTCTCGACGATCAGCGCGGTGATGGCGCCCCTGGCATCGTCGATCTCGCTCCACTTGCCGAAGACCAGCAACAGGTCGGCGACATCGCCGCTGGTGATGAACAGCTTGCCGCCGTCGATCACCACTTCGTCGCCGTCGGGGGTGAAACGCGTTTTCATGGCGGTCGCATCGGAACCGGCAGTGGCTTCGGTAATTGCCAGCGAGGCGAGCGCGCCCTGCGCGATGCGTGGCAGCAGCCGCTGTTTCTGCTCCTCGCTGCCGAAATCGATCAGCGGCTTCATGCCGTGGAATGTGGTGGCGTAGATGATGCCGGTGGACGCGCAGGCTTCCGAGATCGCCTGCACCACGGCGAGGTAGAGCCGGTAGGACATCGGCGCGCCGCCATAGGCCTCCGGCACGAAGATGGCATTCAGGCCGAGCGCCTTGATAGCGTCCACGCTGTCCTTCGGGAACGTCTCCTCGGCGTCATAGCGCGCGGCATTGGGCGCGATCACCTCTTCGGCGACACGCCGCACCTGGTCGAGCAGGATGCGCTCGTCCTCGCTCCAGTTGCGGCGCTGTTCGAGCTGCGAAAAGACGTTCATCAGTCGCCTATTCCATGCCGACGCCGGCGATGATGGTCCAGCCTTCACGCATCGCGGAAATCCGGTTTCCGCTTCTCGACAAAGGCGGCCATGCCCTCCTCCGCGTCGGCGGTGCGATAGGCGAGCGTGGAGAGTTCGGCCTCGGTCTTCAGACCTTCGGCCAGCGGCAGTTCGGCGGCACGGCGCACCGCAGCACGGGCGAATTCCAGCGTGCGCAGGCTGTGGCCGGTGAACTCCCTGGCGAAGGCGAGGCCCGCCTCCAGCGGATCATCCTCGATCAGCCGGTTGACCAGTCCGATGCGCAGCGCCTCCTCGGCATCGACGAAGCGGCCGGTCATGATCATCTCGAGGGCGCGCGCCTCGCCGACCAGCCGCGGCAATCGCTGGGTGCCGCCATAGCCGGGGATGAGCCCGAGCTTCACTTCGGGCAGCCCCATTTTGGCGTTGCGCGCGGCCAGCCGGAAGGTGCAGGCCATGGCGAGCTCGAGCCCGCCGCCGAACGCGTGGCCGTTGATCACCGCGACGGACGGCATCGGCAGCTCATCGAGCCTGGCGAAGACCCCCTGCCCCAGTTCGGCGCCGCGCTTCTGCTCGATCAGGCTGCGCCCGCGCAGTTCCGTGATGTCGGCGCCGGCGCAGAACGCCTTCGGCCCCGCCCCGGTAATGATCAGCGCGCGTGCGTCGGAGGCGGCGACCCGGTCGAACGCCTCGCCGATCTCGCGCAGCAACGCGAAGGACAGCGCGTTCAGCACCTCCTGCCGGTCGATGGTGAGGACGGCGACCTCGTCGCGGCGTTCAAGACGGAGCGGCATCAGGCGACTTCCCTGCGGCCGAAGCGCACCGGCTCGGGCCTGAGCTCGCCGCGCCTGACCATCTGCACCAGCTCGCGCTTGAGGATCTTGCCGCTGGCGGTGAGCGGGAATTCCGCAACACGCAGATAGAACTCGGGCATGTCGTATTTCGACAGGCCTTCCGTGTTGAGATGCGCCAGGATCGCGTCGCCGGCGACTTCGCCGATGATGGCCAGGCACACCCGCTCGCCCAGCCGCTCGTCGGCAACCGGAAAGGCGGCCGCCTTGGCGACCTGCGGGTGGCGCAGCGCCAGCGCCTCGATGGCGGCGGGATAGATGTTGTGGCCGCCGCGGATGATGACGTCCTTCAGGCGGCCCTCGATCTTCAGGTTGCCGCGTTCGTCGAGCCGGCCGAGGTCACCGGAGAGAAACCAGCCGTCCCGGTTGAAGCTCTGCTCGGTGGCGGTCTGGTTGTCGAGATAGCCGAGCATCAGCGCCGCGCCGCGCCCGCCGATCTGGCCGACTGTGCCGGCCGGCACCTCGCGGTCAGCGTCGGCCACATCGAAGATGCGCACCTCGTAGGCCGGCCCGCCGCGTCCGCAGGTGTTGATGATGGTCGCCTCGTCGTCGTCGGGATGCGTGTACTGGTGCGACGAGTTCTCCGTCATGCCGTAGATGTTCTGCGGCTTGATGTTCTGGCGGACAAACGCTTCGCAGACCGAGGGCGGGATCGGCGCGCCCGCCATGTAGAACAGTTTCACCGCGCCCATCTTGTCGATGTCGCGTGCCCGTTGCTCCGCCAGCACGTCGATGGCGTGGGTCGGCACGCCCATCACGTATGTGGCACCGGTCTCGATGATCCAGTCCAGCCGGCTCCTGCCCGCCGGCGGATCGTCGACCGCGAACTCGCATCCTGCCAGCAGCCATTGCGCCACCGCCACCCATGCGATGTGGTGCGACAAGGGCGAGAGCGACAGCAGCACGGTGTCCGGCCCGTGGCCCCAGTCGCGCGCCAGATCACGCGCATTGGCGAGCAGGGTATTGTCCGAATGCATGACGCATTTCGGCGTACCGGTGGTGCCGGAGGTGAAGGCGAGATAGCTCACCTTGTCGGGGTCATCGACCGGCGCACCGGTCACCGCACCCGGCCCGGGGAATGCGTCACGGCTGTAGACCTTGCGCAGCGAAGCGACGCCGCGCAGCATGGCATCGAAGTCTGCGCCGGCGCGGTCTGCACCCCATCCCGGCTCGGTGACGAAGGCCCTGGCCTGCAGGCGATCAAGCAATTGCACGATCTCGCCGCAGGTATAGGTCCGGTGGAGCGAGGGATTGCAGGCGTAGCCCTCGCGCGCGCAGGCGATGAAGGTGACGACCGCTTCCAGCCTGTTCGACATCCAGACGGAGACGCGGTCGCCGCCGACCAGCCCCTGCCCGCGCAGGTCGGCGGCCGTGCCGTCCACCCACGCCCGCAATTCCCGCCAGGTCAGCCGCCGCGTGCCATCACGCAGGGCGAAGGCGTCGGGGCGCGCCCCGGCATGGCCGGCCAGCAAGCTGTAGAAGGTGTCCCCGCGCCACGTGCCTTCGGCGTAATAGCGGCGCGCATCGCGCGGGTGATGCAGGGTGAGGAACGGCCGCAACGGCTCACCTCCCGAACCTGGTCTGGTCGGGCTTGCGCTTCCCGCTCATCGAGGCGCCCAGCTCGTGGCTCTCGTCGGACTCGAGATAGGCGCGCAGCAGCAGATCGTGCGACAGCCGCGCCAGGCCGCCAACGCCGCCATGGCGGGCGTTGAACGCGGCCTTCACCGAGGCCAGCGCGAAGGCGCCGCGCTCGCACAGGTCCAGCGCCAGCTTGCGGGTTTCTTCCTTGAGCCTGTCATCCGGCACCACGCGGTTGATCAGTCCGATCGCCTCGGCCTCGCGCGCCGTCAGCTTCGGATTGAGGTACCACATCTCCTTCGCCTTCTTCTTGCCGACCAGATCCTCCAGATACCATGTGCCGTAGCCCGCATCGAACGAGCCCATCATCGGGCCGACCTGGCGGAAGACGGCACTTTCCCCGGCGATGGTGAGATCGCAGACCATCTGCAGCACATTGCCGCCGCCGACGGCAAAGCCGTTGACGCTGGCGATCACCGGCTTCTGCAGCTTGTCGATCGCCTCGTACATTTCCAGCGTCGGCAGCGTCCCGGCGTAGAGAATGGTGTCTTCCATGCCGTCCTTGCGTCCGCCGATGCAGAAGAAGCGGTCGCCCGCGCCCGTGATCACCAGCACGCGCGTGCGGGTCTCGCGCCGCATCACCTCGATGCAGTCGCGGATCTCGTGGCACATGACATGGGTGAACATGTTGCCGTCGTCCGGGCGGTTGAGCGTGATCGTTCCGACCGGGCCGTCTTCTTCGTAGAGAATTGTCTGATACGCCAAAATTCACTCCCTAGATGATGTCCTGGCGGCGCAGGTCGTCGATCCGCGCGTCATTGTAGTCGAGAAGCTCGCGCAGGATATCCTCGCTGTGCTCGCCCAGCCGGGGCGGCATGCAGCGCGCCGTCGCCGCATCGCCGTCGATGCGAATGCCGACGCCCATCTGGGGAAAGCGGCGCGTGCCGTCGTCAAGGCAGTAAAGCAGGCCGCGCGAGATCAGTTCGGGATCGGCGCTGGTTTCGTCGAGACGGTTGATTGGCCCGCAGGGAATGCGCGCGTCACCGAGCAGCTCGAGCCAGTGCGCCCGCGGCCTGGTCTTCAGCATTGCCTGGATGTCGGCGACGATTTCGGTGCGTCGCGCGCGCCGATCCTTGTTCGTGGCCGTGGCCGGGTCGTCGGCCCGCTCCGGTTGCCCCACCGCGGTCCAGAAGCGTCGCCACAGATTGTCGTTGCCAAGCCCCAGCGTGATCGGCTCGTCGGCGGTGTCGAAGGGCTGATAGACCGCAATCACGCTCGCCCTGCCCCCGTCGCGGCGCAGCGGCTCGCCGGACCCGAGATAGGGCACGATCCGGCACGCCAGGAAGCGCGTCATGGAGTCGACCAGCGCCACGTCGATGACGCGGCCGCGGCCGCTGCGCAAACGCTCGAACAGAGCGGCCATCGTGGCCATGGCCGCGTCCTGCCCGGCCAGCATGTCGGCGGCCGGCGCGCCGATCTTCTGCGGCTCGCCGTCCGGCTCCCCTGTCATATCCATGATTCCGGAATAGCCTTCGGCAATCAGATCGTAACCGGGCCAGTCGGCCCGGGCGCCGTCGAGGCCGTAGCCGGTGATCGACACGTAGACGATGTCGGGACGAATGCGGTGCACGGTGTCGGCGTCTATGCCGAGTTTCTTCGTTACCCGCGGCGGCTGATTGAGCACCATGACGTCGCATTTTGCGATCAGCTCGCGCAGCACCGCTGCGCCTTCCGGCCGCGCGATGTCGAGCGCAAGGCTGCGCTTGTTGCGGTTGACCGATATGAACCACAGTGACTCGTCGTCGAGAAACGGCGGGCCCCAGGCCCGTGTGTCGTCACCGGCGCCGCGACGCTCGATCTTGATTACGTCGGCGCCGAAGTCGGCCAGCAGCAGCGTGGCAAAAGGCCCGGCCACCGAGGTGGTCAGGTCGAGAACCCGCACGCCCTCGAGAAAGGTCCAGCCCGCGCCCGGAGCCACGCACGGCAGGTGGTCCATCGGCAGGCCGGTGGCCGGCTGGGATCGTCGCTGCGGATCGGACATGAGGCACGCTCCCGGCACTGCAGGTGGCCGGCAGCATAACATTCTCCCGCCCCGCGGCGAGTGGGCGCGCCGGGGGGCACCATGCGGTGACGGTCCATGGCAACCCGGCCATGGCGCACTATTCGGTTGCCTTCAGAGTAAAGTTACAAATTCCTTATAGGCCTTCTGCAACCGCAAGGTGGCGGAATGGCCCTGATCGACGTGAAGGACATGCCGGCACGGCGCCTCTTCCAGGGCGCGCGTGCGCGTATGCGCGAATGGCTCACCGGCGAACATGCGCTGACGCAGCGCATGGCCGGCGCGGCCTTTGCGATCCGCGTTGCCAGCGCGGGTATCATGTTTGTCCTTCAGATCCTGCTGGCGCGCTGGATGGGCGGCGCCGAGTTCGGCACGTACGTTTATGTCTGGACCTGGCTGCTGCTGCTCGGCGACCTCGTTCATCTCGGCATGCCGCTCACCGCCCAGCGATTCGTGCCGGAATACCGCCAGGCCGGCACCCTCGACCTGCTCCGTGGCTACCTGAGCGGCAGTCGCTGGATCGTCTTCGCGCTCTCCACTGCAGCGGCAATCATCGGCGCGATGATCGTGAATGCGCTCGAGCGCTCGCTCGAGACCAACGTCATCCTGCCGTTTTACTTTGCCTGTGCCGCGCTGCCCTTCTATGCGCTCGGGTTCATGGTCGACGGGCTGGCGCGCTCGTACAACTGGATCAATCTTGCGCTAATGCCGCCCTATGTGGTGCGGCCCGTGCTTGTCATGCTCGCGATCGGCTCGATCCGCCTGGCCGGTGTCCCGCTCGATGCCACGAACGTGATGGCCGTGATGGCGGGCACCGTCTGGCTGACCGCGTTGCTACAGCTCCTCGCAGTGCAGCGTCGGCTGAAGGCCGCGGTCGAGCCAGGCCCAAGGGCCTATGCGGCAAGGACGTGGCTCGCCACCTCGCTGCCGATCATCCTCGTCTGGGGGATGTACACCCTGCTCACCTCCACCGACGTGCTGGTGCTCAAGCAATTCCGGCCGGCCGAAGAGGTTGCGCATTACTATGCCGCGGCCAAGACACTGGCGCTGATCAGCATCATCCATTTTGCCGTCGCCGCCGCCTCCGCTCACCGCTTTACCGGCCTGCACGTGGCCGGCGACCGCGACGGTCTCGACCGCTTTGCCTCCAGCACGGTGCGATGGGTGTTCTGGCCGTCGCTGGCCCTGACCGTACTGCTGCTCGCGTTGGGACCCTGGGTGCTCATGCTGTTTGGACCCGGCTTCGAGGCCGGCTACCCGGTGATGGTGATCCTCGCGCTCGGCCAGCTTGCGCGCGCTGCCATCGGCCCGTCGGAACGATTGCTCAACATGCTCGGACAGCAGCGCATTTGCGCCGTCGCCTACGCCGCCGCCTTCACGGTCAATATCGTCGGCTGCGTGCTGCTGGCGCCGGCCTACGGCGGCGTGGGTGCAGCCTGCTCCACCGCGGCGGCCTTCGCCGTCGAGTCAACGCTGCTGTTCCTGATCGCGCGCTCCCGCCTCGGCCTGCACATGCTCATCTGGCGACCACATCACGCCTGACCGCAGACGCAGTGAATTTCCCGCGACGTTGCACGCGCTTAACCCTAACGGATTGCAAGCGCAAGCCACTGCATTTCAGACATTTTGTAACGGCGCATGAACGCATTACCGCTAAAACGGAACCTGGCCCATGAGGCCGGGGGAACGTCACGTGTCATCGCCATTCATTCTGGCTGAAGCGGATACACTTCTTGTACCTGCCGCGCGCGAGCAGCTTGTGCCTGTCGCGCGCGAGCCACGCAGCGTCATTCGCGCACGCGAAGCGGCGCGGCCGCCGCAGCCGGTCGCCGTCGAAGTGGCCAGCCCTGCCCGGCTGGCCGAAATCGACGGCGCCTGGCAGGATCTTCTGGCAAGGGCCGACGCGCCCAACGTGTTCATGAATCCGGCGCTGATCCATCTCGCCGCCCGATCCTATCCTGATCGTCGCATTTGCGCGCTGCTGGCCTGGCAAAACGAATCCGGCGGCGAGCGCCTGGTCGGCGTCTGGGCCCTTGCGCAATGCCGCCCGCCACAGTCCGCCCTTCCGGTGACCGTACTGGCGGCGCCGGCAATGCCGAACGCCTATCTGGCCACGCCCGTGATCGACCGCGGCTGTCTCGACGAGACACTGACCGCGATGCTCGACCGCATTGCCGGTGATGCCACCCTGCCCAGGATCATCGCCCTCGGCGCCATGACCGCAGACTGCGCCACAATGGAGGCGCTCAACAGGGTGCTGGCAGCGCGGCACAGTTTTCCCTGCATTTTTGACCGGACACGGCGTCCAAAGCTCGCCTCCGGTCTCGACGGCAAACAGTACCTGGAAAAGGCCCTGTCCGGTGGCAGCCGCAAGAAGCTGCGTCAGCAGCGCCGGCGCCTGGGCGAAAAGGGCGCGCTCGAATTCCGCGTCATCAGCGAGCCGGCCGCGCTGCGCACCGCATTCGAGGACTTCCTGTCGACCGAGGCGACCGGCTGGAAGGGACGACGGGGCACGGCGCTCGCCAGCGATCCGGCCGACGCCGCCTTTGCGCGCAACATGATCGCCACGCTGGCGCAGCGGGGCGAGGCCGCGATCCATGTTCTGACGCTTGCCGGGCACCCGGTCAGCCTGCAGGTTGTGCTGCGCGCCGGTGCCGCGGCCTACACCTGGAAGACCGCGTACGACGAGCGTTTGCACGACTACTCGCCGGGCATGCTGCTGCTCGAGGACTACACCGCCGCCTTCCTCGCGGACGAGCGGATCGCCTACGTCGATTCCTGCGCCTTCAACGACAGCGGCTTCATGGCAACCTGGCGAGAGCGCGAAGCAGTCGCAGACTTGTGGATCGACGCGTGCCCCCGCGCATCGTGGCAATTCACCATGCTCTGCCACATGCAGAAGGGCTATCTCGCCCTGCGCGCCGGTGCCAAGAAAATTTATCGTTGCATCTCGCGCCGTTCGCAATGACGTCGAAGGGCAACTTAACCATTTGCGCCGCGCGATTAAGCACAACACTGCAAAGAGTTGGCGAAGTGCTCGAAACTGACCTAGCTGTCTTGTTCCCCGCCCGGCGATTTGGAGTCGGTTGATGCGCAACACGGACGTGGCCATTGTCGGCGGCGGACTCGCAGGCTCCCTCGCGGCGGCGATGCTGGGTAAGGCGGGCATTGACGCCACGCTGATCGATCCCCATCCCGAGTATCCGCCCGATTTCCGGTGCGAGAAGCTCGACGGCGCCCAGGTCGAACTGCTGAAGAAGACCGGCCTGGCTGACGGCGTCCTGCGCGCCGCCACGCACGACCGCGAATGCTGGGTTGCGCGATTTGGTCATGTCATCGACAAACGGCCGGGCGACCAGCATGGAATTTTCTATGCGCCGCTGGTCAACACCATTCGCGGCCTCATCCCGCCGCAGGTCCCGTTCATCCACGCCAAGGCAACGGCGATTGTCACCGGCGACGACCGGCAAACCGTCACCCTCTCCGGAGGCGACACCGTGTCGGCACGGCTCGTGGTGCTGGCCAATGGCCTCAACATCGGGCTGCGCGACAGGATTGGCCTCAGGCGTGAAATGCTGAGCGAATGCCATTCGATCAGCATCGGCTTTGACGTCAAACCGGTCGGCCGGCCCGGCTTCGCCTTTCCGGCGCTCACCTACTATGCCGAGCGAACCAGTGATCGCACCGCGCTGATTACCTTTTTTCCCATCGGCTCCACGATGCGCGCCAATCTGTTTGTCTATCGCGACATGCGCGATCCGTGGCTCAAGCAGTTCCGCGATGCGCCGCAAAAGACCCTGTTTGAGCTGATGCCCGGACTGCGGCCGCTGATGGGCGAATTCGAGGTCACCGACTTCATCAAGATTCGCCCGGTCGACCTTTATGCCATCCATGGCCACGAGCTCGCCGGTCTGGTGCTTGTCGGCGACGCCTTCTCCACCTCCTGCCCGGCGGCCGGCACAGGCGCGCGCAAGGCGATCAATGACGTGCTGGAGAGCCGGGCCTGGTGGCGTGAGCCCGGTACGCGGACCGAGACCTTCGAACGCGAGTTTGCCGAGGCCCATGGTGCCAAACACGGCATCGCGATCACCAACGGCACGCACGCCATCGAGGTCGTGATGGCCGCGCTGGGAATTGGAATGGGTGAATAAGTGATCGTGCCCGACTCGACGTTCGTGTCCACGGCCAGTGCCGTGCTGTTTGCCGGTGCGATGCCC
>CAZUDR010000003.1:0-33555 GCA_964618715.1 uncultured Undibacter sp.
CGCTCTGGCCCAGAAGAGTGGCGCCCTGATCCATGTTCGTTCCGGCGACATGCTCGTCGAAGCCTTGCGCAAGTTGCGCGACAACCGGGTCCGGTCGGTGCTGGTCATCGACGACGACGTACTGGTCGGTATCGTGACCCTGGGTGACTGCGCCATAAAAGTGCTGCTGCCCGGGCTCGATCCGAAGCAGACTCCGGTGGGCCAGGTGATGACGGGCAACCCGGTGACGGTGAAGCCGGACGACCAACTGCGAGGCTGCATGGCAATGATGTCTGCGCGCGGCTTTCGCCATCTACCGGTGCTGGACGCGGGCAAGGTCGTGGGCGTGATCTCGATCGGAGACGTCGTCAAGGACATCATCCGAAATTTGGAGCACAACGTGGAAGACCTGATGGGCTACATCATGACGGACGGCCCCGGGGGCTGACAGACAAACCGCGGTGCTGTCGCCGGCGTCCGGGAGGAAAAACGGAGGAGCACCGTTAACGGGCTACCCTCCAGCTGCAGAGGAGACTGCATCGTACCGGCTCAACAATGTCGCTGCTGGGTCACAAGCAGACATTTGCAGTGCGAAATCCCATGTCCGCTTTCCCACGCAATGCGGACATCGCTGAGCCCCAAACCGAAATACCGAGTCGGTCCAATCATCAAGCCCGCTCAAAGCATGTCCCCTTCTGCACCTAAAGCGGACATTTGCGGCACACCATTCCATGTCCGCCAAGGGCCGATTCTGTTGAAAAAGCCGAAAGTTGAGCCGCGCCGGAAAACCGTCGAGATGACATCGAAATCTGAGATCGAGCTCGCTGCGTTCGTTGGCGTGAAGAAGACGAGGTCCCTCACGTCCGCAATTTAAAAACTCACCCACGACGCTAGAAACTTTTGATCCCCTCGACGCTCGGCCTTTTTCAACAGAATCGGCTAGGAGCGGCCCTGAACAACGCTTTCCTATTTCGTGGCGCGCAGCTCGAAATCAGATTTTTCCAGCGCCCAGGATACGGCGAATCCAAGGACCAGGCCCCAAAAGGGAGCGCCGATCGACATAATCGAGACATTGGCCACCGTAACGAGAAAAGTGACTGTGGCACCGAGGGTAAAGCCGCCCTTGAAGGAGACGACGAAGGCGCGCTCGAGGATGCGCACCAGCGCAAGCCCCGCCAGCGTCGCGATGAAGGCGCCGGGCGCCGCCAGCATGACGCGGGTAAAAAGCGGCGCGAAAATCCCGAACGCCAGCGCCAGCAGCGCGACCAGTACACCGGCGGCGTAATGCCTCTCTTTGGTGCCGGCACTCACGAGGATGGCATTGACCGGACCGGTGAGGCAGGTCGACACCGTGCCGACCGCTGCCGTGATCAGCGAGCCGATGCCGCAGGCCGCCGTGACCGTGTTGACGGGCGGCCTGTGCCCTGCGGCCTCGAGCACGGCGAAGCCCTGCGCATTCTGCGCCGCCAGCACGGTGATGGCGAGCGGCAGCACCAGTTCCACCATGGCGGTCGCGGAAAATTCCGGTACGTAAAGGTTGGGGCTCGCAAGGATGGACGAGGCTGCACCGCCCATCCGGAACGTGCCCGACAAAGCAATGACAGCAATTCCGGTGATGAGCGCGCCGATCAGCGGAGGCAGTGCGCGACCAAGCGGGCGAACCGCCGAGAGCAGCACAAAGACCGTCGTCATTGGCGCGGCGATGACGAAGCCATCACGGATGGCGAAGACGAGGTTGAGGCCGAACTGGAGGAACACGCCAGCCACCATCGCCATCACGATCGGCATCGGCAGCAGGTCCATGCATTTGCGCATCCAGCCGCTCAGGCCAAGGATCAGCATCAGCAGGCCGGTGGCATAATAGGCGCCGATCACCTGGGCGAAGCTCAGGTGATGGAGCGCCTGGCCGACCAGCACGGTGCCCGGAATGGTCCAGAAGAATACCAGCGGCTGCCGGTAGGCGAGACAGAAGGCGAGCGAGATCAGCCCATTGATGAAGAAGCATCCAAACAGCCAGGATGCGATGTCCGCTTCAGCCAGGCGGCCTGCTGCGCCGGCCGTCAGAATGATGGCCACCGGGGCGGAAGCAGCGAATAGAAAGGCGACTACAGCGTTGACAAGATAGACGCCGCGGAACCCCCCGAGCAGATCACGGAGATCAAAGGTCAGGGCGGACGGGCGTTCGAGCGGCATGGGGCGGGTTATGGAAAGAAGCGGCGCAGGCGAGAAACGTTGCCGGGTAATGTAGGCGAACCGCGCCGCTCCGCTCAAGAACGGCCAGGACATTTCGGCATGTGCGGTCAGTCTGGTCAGGGTCAGGCCCCGACATCACCACCCGCTCACGGCATGCCCGATTTGCCCTCAATAGCGACTGCAAGACCGGACATCGCTCACGACAATTTAGCTTTGCTAGCGGTCAACAGCAGCCAAGACAGCGCAATCATCGCCTTAGGTTCAGCGATTCCCCTCCCCCGGTAGCGCGGATGTTGGGCGCCACAGCGGTCGGCCGCTTGACCGGTGCGCTTGGGGCACAATGCGTTGAGTTTTCTTGTATGCACAGGGTCTCGATACACACCGAATTCAGTTTTCGGAAACGACAATGTCCGGATCTGGATTTACAGACGCGATTAGTTGTAATCATAAGGGTTATTCTTAACGTGGCGAACAAGAGACTCGCCCGAGAGCCCCTGCATCGATGACCAATACGCTGCTGACCCTTTTCCACACTGATCGTGTCCGCGAGTACTATAGTGCCGGCTTTTGGCGGCACGAAACGATTTACGCACTCGTCAAAGCCCACGCGGCGCGCGCACCAGCGCGTATTGCGCTACGCAGCGCGCACGGCGACCTCACCTATCAGGCGCTGGTCGAAAAGGCTGATGACTTTGCAAGCGATCTTGCGGCGAACGGTGTCATCGCAGGCCAGCGCGTTGCTGTATGGTTGCCGAGCCGCGTCGAGACCGTGATTGCACTGGTCGCCTGTAGTCGTAACGGCTATGTTTGTTGTCCATCGCTTCATCGCGACCACACCGTTGGCGACATTGTCGGTCTGCTCCGCCGAATGCGCGCCGTCGCCGTTGTTGCGGAAGCTGGCTTCGGTGCCGACGCGGCGAAAAACAACTTGTTCGCCCAGATTGCGGATTTCGAGACAAAACCGATTGTCTATAGCCTGGAAAAAAGCCGCCGCGAGCAGCCATTCGGAATTGTTGATTCATCACGAATTACATTAACCGCAGCTCCATCCCAAAACCCGGACCGCATTCTCTATCTCGCATTCACCTCAGGAACCACCGGGGAACCGAAGGGTGTAATGCACAGCGACAACACCCTGCTCGCGAACGCACGTGCCTTGTCGTCAGACTGGAATATCGACGACAGGTCCATCGTCTATACGCTGAGCCCGCTCAGTCACAATCTCGGGTTTGGCGCGATGGTCATGGCACTTGCGGTCGGAGGACAACTTGTCATTCACGATTTGCCGCGCGGTGCCAGCCTGGTTGATCGTCTGATTCAAACGGAAACTACATTCTTGGTTGGCGTTCCTACCCATGCGATCGACTTGCTTGCAGAGGCAAGGACACGCAATCTCTCCGGAGTCGGCAAGCTACAAGGCTTCCGTATCTCCGGTGCGTCGGCACCTCCCGAGCTTGTTGCCGACTTGTTCAAGTTCGGGATTACTCCGCAGAGCGGCTACGGGATGACGGAAACCTGCTCGCATCAGTATACGCTGCCTGATGATGAGCCGCGTTTGATCGCGGAAAGTTGTGGACGGTCGTGCCCCGGCTACGAGATCCGTATATTCGACCGCGAGAATTCCGATCGGGAATTGCCGCCCAGGGAGATCGGACAAATCGGCGGACGCGGTGCCAGCCTGATGCTGGGATATTTCGACGACCAGAAATCAACGGAGGAGGCCTTTAACCGCGATGGCTGGTTCATGACCGGCGATCTCGGCTGGGTCGACGAGGCTGGATATCTGCGGATCACAGGCCGCAAGAAAGACGTCATCATACGCGGCGGCCACAACATCTTTCCTGCAAAAATCGAGGCCTTGGCATCCAGCCATAGCGCCATTCAGCGTGTCGCAGCGGTTGCCGTGTCAGACCCCCGGCTTGGCGAGCGAGTCTGTCTGGCGGTCATGTTCCAGCCGGGAAAAACCGCAAGTGCCCAGGACATATTGAATCATCTCGATGCTTGTGGCCTCTCCAAATACGACATGCCGGAGTATTTCCTCAAAGTCGACGAGATTCCGCTGACTGCAAGCGGCAAGATTCGCAAGCGTGACGTTGCAGAGTGGATCGCCGCGGGCCGCGCCGTTCCGACACCGATTCGCTGGCAAGCAAAGGCTGTCTGAGAAATCCGTACCCTTACGGTCAACGCCCGCCGGCAGTCAGGCTTCGCTGCTGGGCCCCCCGATCGGCGCCCGATGCTGCAAGGGCTTGAGCTGCAAGAAAGTAGCCAGTGTAACAAAAGTACCGTAGATCAGGCTGGTCGGAACGGGAATCAGATACAATGTGCCGCACTAGGGTAACGCCCTCCGGAAATATCCCTCGGCAGCAATCGACAACAGCGAGCGAGCCCCGCAGCGATGATCAGAATCGTTGCCAGATGGCCCGTCAATGACCTTGCGAAGCAGCTGACCGGTTAAACCAGGAACGGCGTCACTGTCGAAGACCGGATGTCGGACATAAGCGCGGAGGTGTCATTGCTTGCGGTCCATTCCGTAAACATTGTAAAGAAATAAAATAGCATTTGAAAACCGGACTTTCAAAGCATGCGTGCCGTCGTTGTCAATAAGTTCGGACCTATTGGTAGCCATGCCGTTAGCGAATTGCCCGACCCGGTCCCGTCCGCCGGACAAGTGCTCGTCACGATAAAGGGGACCGCCGCGAATTTCGTCGACAGTCTGGTGTTGACGGGAGAATATCAGTTTCTTCCAGAACGACCGTTTGCACCCGGCAAGCTACCAGTCGGAGTGATCAGCGCAGTCGGCAAGGGCGTAACCGAATTCAAAAGGGGGGACCACGTTCTCACACTGGCTGAACAGGGCGGCTATGCCGAGAAAGTCGCCGTTGACGCAAGCCAATGTTTCACACTGCCAGCGTCGATGAGTTTTGTTGACGCCGCCTCCATGGCGCTCGTCTATGATACTGCGTGGTTTGCGCTTCGTGAACGGGCACGCCTTGTACCAGGCGAGAGTACACTAATCCTGGGCAGCACCGGTGGCGTAGGTCTTGCTGCGATCCAGCTTGCAAAAGTCATGGGGGCCAAGGTCCTGGCTGGCGTCTCGAACCTGTCCAAGGCATCACTTGCATCGAATGCCGGCGCGGACGAAATCATTGATCTGTCGAAGGACAATTTGCGCGACGCACTGCGCGAGCAGATTTTTGACAAGAACAACGGGAATGGTGTCGATGTCATAATTGATCCTGTCGGCGGGGATGCCTTCGATGCGTCGTTGCGCGCACTTGCGTGGCGGGGCCGACTAGTCGTCGTCGGATTCGCATCCGGCCGTATTCCGAGCGTCAAAGTCAACTATCTTTTGCTCAAGAATATCGAGGTGAGCGGCCTTCAGGTTAGTGACTACCGCAAAAAGACGCCAGACCTCATGGCTCAGTGCATTCATGAGATCTTTGCAATGTATGAGGCAGGGAAGCTAAAACCCGCACCCACAATCACCTACCCGCTAGAGTCCTTCGCACAAGCACTCCAGGACATCGTGGACAGACGTACAAGCAGCCGTATCGTGTTGGTGCCCAATCCCTGACTCATGGGAGCTATCGACGGCATTTCGGTATGACGAAATCCAGCGGGCGTCAGAAGCAGCTCGGCGGCGGAAAAAATATAATCAAGAGAACATCGGCATTCTGCGACACGCAGTAGCGTCTGGACATATTTGTCACGCGAGACCGCCAGGCGTTCCGGATCCGCTTTGCAAGACTATCGCTGATCTCCTCGCGATACATATTTCATTCGAAGACCATGCCACGCGCACGCCCGAAGTCGTCGAAGCTTTCATGGGTTTTCGGCAAATCGCGACAGATCGTTGCCAGTTCGACGTGATGGACCGTTCCTTAAGGCTTTTACATTCAGGACAACTTTCTCCAAACGTCTGCCATGGTCAGTCGCCTGACTGCGGCCAGAGCGACCAAATCACGGCACACATCCAGGCGGCAAGGTGGCCGCATAGCGCGCGATTTCGCCCGGCGTCGTCACCCATACCTTCTTAAAATCCGGATTGCCAAGGATCGCGTTGAGGGCGCGCCGAATCTGTAAAAGCCGGAAAGGTTGCCCAGCGCAAAACGTGTGCAGGGAAATACCGAAAACCAATGGCTGCTCCCTGGAGAGCTTTAGCATTTCCTCAAACTGATCGACAATCATCTGGTAAAAGTCGGTCGCCGGCTGGTTTCGGCTTAGCATGACGGGACTGTCGTTGATTTCAATCGGATACGGGATCGACATGATAGGACCCGAGCGTGTTCGCATCCAAAATGGCTGATCGTCGGCGGGCCAGTCCATTACAAACGTATAGCCAGCCTCCCGCAGCAAATCCGGCGTAACATGCGTCTCTGCAATCCACGGCCCCATCCAACCAAATGGGCGCCGTCCGCATTGAGTTGTGATGATCTCGGTAGCATTGCGGATCATTTCTGCTTCGGTTTTCTCGTCCATGTCGGACTGACGCTCGGAATTCGTGTAGCCGTGACCGATGACTTCGTCGTTGCGAAGGCGAATCCGCGCCGGAATTTGCGGCATCGTTTCACAGACGGATGCATTAAGAAGATGACACAACGGTAGGGCCAATTCGCCCATCATATCGAAGATGCGCCAGATTCCGACCCGCAGACCATAATCCCGCCAACCGAAATTCCGCACATCAGGTTGCGGGCCAATCGATGTCGGCGTATGGCCAAGACCTTCGCCAAAGCTGAAATTCTCGACATTAAGAGCAACATAGAACGCCAGACGCTTGCCGCCGGGCCAATCAAACTTTGGCCGCTCGATGATCGCTGAATAATCGTACCGGTCGTGTCGTCTAAGTGTCGTCATAAAAAGCTTCCAATTTTAGTGCAAAGTGTCGCACGCAATGAAAGCTGTAGCCACCAGTGTACTCATCTCACGGCGGACTCACGCAGACGGACTGCCGCAAGCTTCACCGCTGCCATGATCTCGGGATAGGCTGAGCAGCGGCAGAGATTGCCGACGAGATAGTGCCGTATCTCCACGTCGCTCGGGTCCGAGTTGTCGGCGAGCAGCTTTTTGATCATCATGATAAACCCGGGGGTGCAGAAGCCACACTGGAATGCACCCGCCTCAATGAACGCCTGCTGCACGGGGTCGAGATTGTCGCCCTTCGCAAGCCCTTCGACTGTTCGTACCTCCGTGCCGTCGGCGAAGATGGCGAGGAACAGGCAGCCAGACACAGGCTCGCCGTCGACATGAACTGTGCAGCATCCGCAAAGCCCCTGCCCGCAGCTTTCCCGCGCACCGCGCAAGTTGAAGCGCAGGTGCAGCACCTCGACGAGATTTTCGTGCGGCATCACGCTAGCGGATACGCGCTCACCGTTCAGCATGAAGCGGATGGTCCGCGGACTGGTCACGTGCTTCTCCGTCTCTAGCGCCGGTTCGCCTGGGAAAGGGCGCGGAAGACCTTCTCAGGGGTCAAGGGCAGGTCGGTGATCCGCGCGCCGATCGCGTCCGCCAAAGCGTTGCCGATGGCGGGCGTTAGCGCGATTGTCGACATCTCACCTACGCCCTTGGCGCCAAACGGGCCGTCGCTCTGGTAGGCGGGCACAACTTCATTAACGAACTCGGCCGGCAGATCGAGGAGGGTCGGAATCTTGTAGTCCGCAAACGAGCCGTTGGTGAGCTGGCCGTCCACGAAGACCATATCCTCGGTTGTCGTAAAGCCGAGCTGCATGATCGCTGCGCCAGACAGCTGCGTCTGCACGAGCTTCGGATTGAGCGCGGTGCCGACGTCGGCGACGCTGATCAGTTTCGTGATCTTGTAGTGACCCGTCTCGGTGTCGACCTCCACCTCCGCACCGGCGGCGGCGACCCCCCAGAATGGCGTCGCCTTGCGCGACTGCCCGGTTTCGGGATCTGGCTTTTCATAATCGGGAATAAAGGTTCCGGTACCGATAATGTTGCCCGCCTGCATGCCATATTTCAGGCGCAGCAGTTCAGAGACCGGAAGATTGCTGCCGGCCGGCAGGCCGAGCTCGCGGCCAAGAGCGGCTATTTTGGCCTTGGCATCCTCAGCCGCGATCCGCACGGCGTTGCCCATGTGGAAGGTCGAACGGGAGCCAAGCGTACCCATATCGTAGGGAGTGACATCGGTATCTGAATGCACGACACGGATACTTTCCGGCTCGATGTCGAGCACCTCGGCCGCAATCTGCGCCATTACCGTGTCGGATCCCTGTCCCATATCGACGGTGCCGACATAAAGCCCGCAGCTACCGTCGCCGGCCAGATTGACGATGGCGACGGACGTCGTCGGTGCGGTGATGCCCTTGAAGCCGAGCGCGATGCCGCGGCCGCGACGAATACGCCCGCCGCCGCGGTCGAATGGCCGGCCCCAGTTCATGCGCGCCGCCACCTGGTCAAGCACCGCGTCGAGCTGGGCGTCGGTCACCGGTGTCCCACTCGCCTGCGGTCGACCATCGCGCAGAAGATTCCGGCGGCGAAATTCGACCTGATCGATGCCGAGCGCCTGCGCAATCATGTCCATGTGGCAGTCGTAGGCCCAGGCCGTTTGTGGCGCACCGAAGCCGCGCAGCGCACCGGCAGGCGGACGGTTGGTATAGACCGCGTAGGAATCTATAGAGACATTCTCGATATCGTACGGGCCGGCCGAGGTGAAACCGGCCTTCTGGGTCACGCGCGGGCCGATATCGGCGTAGGCGCCGCCATTCCACACGATATTGCAGCGGCGGGCGATGATCCGGCCGTCCTTGTCAACGCCGCTCTTGATGGTGAAGGTACACGGATGGCGCGTGACCATGAAGAACTGCTCTTCCATGCTCAGCGAAATCTTGACCGGCTTCCGCACCAGCACCGCCAGCGAAGCAACCAGCGCCTCGAGCTTGATGTAGAGCTTGCCGCCGAAGCCGCCGCCGAGGAACGGGACGCGCACGCGCACGCGGTTTTCGGGCAGGCCAAGCAGGCGTGCGATCTCGATCCGCACAAAGGATGGCCCCTGTGACGCCGTGTGCAGCGTAATGCGGCCATCGCCAGGCTCGGCTACGGTAACAAACGGTTCGAGCGGCGTGTGCATCACGGCCTGATTGCGGAAGGTATGCTCGAAGACGTGCGCCGCCCTGGCAAAGCCGCCGTCGACATCGCCGCGGCGGAGCTTGTAATCCAGCGCGACGTTCGTACCAGCGCGACCCTGCAAATGCTTCAGGTCAGGAAATGTCGCGGCCGGTTTCAGCTCCGAATGCACGTGCACGTCGGAGCTCATCGCCTCAACCTCGTCGTAGACCGCCGGCAGTTCCTCGTATTCGGCGTGGATAAGCCCGGCAGCTTCCTCGGCCACGTGCCGGTCGGCCGCCAGCACAATCGCGACCGGCTCGCCGGCGAAGCGGACCTTGCCGTCAGCCAGCACCGGCTGATCGTGGAATGCCGGCCCGTAGTAGGGATGCGGGATGACGGTGCGAATGTCGTCGATGGTCACCACCCGATAGACGCCCTCGACCGCCTGTGCAGCCGAGACGTCAATTGTCTTGATGCGGCCGTGCGGTACGGTGCTGCGGAAGATCTTGCCGTGCAGCATGCCCGGAAGCTGAAGATGATGGACATACTCCGTCATGCCGGTCACCTTGTCGCGGGCCTCCAGCCGGGGCAACGAGCGGTTGACACTGCGAAACGATGCGGTCGACATGCCGGTCACTCCGCTGAGATGGACTGGAATGCGCGCTTCAGGTAAATGCGCAACAGGTGAAGCTTGTAGTCGCTTGATCCGCGGCTATCGGATTCGACCTCGACCTCGGTGCAAGCCACCTGTCCGGCTTGCTCCAGAACAGACTCGCCGATCTCCGCATCGCGCAATACATCCTCGGTGGCGGTTAGCCGCTGTGGACGGTCGATCGCTGCGCTGAGCACGACGCGTACATCCCCAAGTCGCGGACCGTTTGTCTCGGCCGAGATAGCTATCCCAAGAGCTGGCCAATCGTGCGCCGCGCGCGTCGTGACCTTGACGTAGTGCGACCGCCACGAAGGTTTTACCGGGACTTCAACTTCAGCAATCAGGTCGTCGTTTTCAAGCGTAGTCTCATAATAGCCGGCAAAGAGATCGAGGACCGGTATCCGCCGTTCGCCGCTGCGGTTCACAACGGTCACAGTGGCGTCGAGCGCGCCCCAGATCGGCGGCAGATCGAGATGCGGATCGGCATGAGCCAGATTACCTCCGACTGAGGCGACGTTGCGTACCCGCACGTTGGCAAGCGTCTTCATTGCGACGGGAATCACTGGCAGCATCCGACCGATCTCGGGCGAATTTTCGAGTGCGGCAAAGCGCGTCATGGCGCCGATCCGCAGCATCTTGCGCTGCCCGTCGAATCCGAATGTGGTAAAACGTTCGCCGATGTGGCGCAGGCTGACCAGCCGCTGCGGACGGTACACGCCCGCCTTCATCATCAGCATGAGGGCAGTGCCGCCTCCGAACGGACGTATGGCGGGGTCCTCTCTATCAAGAAACGCGAACGCCTCCTCAAGGCTGCGCGGCTCGACCACATCGAAACTCTTCATCGCCACCCATCCCGGAACGAAGCCGCAGCCAATACTTCAAGCCAGACGCACGTGTTGCCTATGCAGAAACCGGTTTTGCCGACGCCGCCAAATTTGATAGACTGCATGTCGCCCTTTTTCTAGCTCAATTCGACTGAGCGGTCGGAACAGTTGATTGTCAGCCCAATCGAACCTTCCATCATCGTCCATTCGCGCAGATCAAAGGTGCGTAAACCCTTAATCACGAACGGGCTTTCCTCCGCAATCGCCCTGAATTCGAGATGCTCCCGCATCGTCGTACTTATGTTGATGCCCCTTATCCCACGCCAGATTATGACATAGAGCTTCTTGCCCGGCATTCGGTCCAATCCGCGCAAACACCTCGAACGGGCCAGTCATGTCCGGCTGTGTCATGCGAGGAAAGATCAGCAGGCCAATTTGAATCTTGTCATTGTGCAACTCTCACGGTCGTAACGTTCAGTGCGGATTTGAATACCGGTTGAATTTCCAAGTCAATTGAAGGGAGCCCGCAGACAAAGGGCTGAAATCAGCGCGGGTATCCATTCGTTGTCACCCACTGCAAGCAGAGAGGATGCTTCTACCGTGCATCCTGCTCGTCTGTATACCACGACGGCTTGTGCGGGTAGTGAGGACCATCGTAAATCTCGACCACGACCGTTTCTTCGTGCGCAACAGCCGGGCCATGGATATTGCCCTTGGGATTGCAATAGAAACATCCTGGCGTCAGCGTGACGCCGGTCTTGGTGTATTCGTAGCGCCCCTTCAGGCAAAACATGAACTGGTTGGAGGCATGGTAGTGCGGCTCGGGAATACCGGCCCCTTTATCGAACTTGATCAGCGCGATTGACGCGCCGGTTTCTTCGTTACGCCAGAACATCTTTTCGTGGATGCCCTTCAGGGATTTGGCCCGCCACGGCATGCTGTCGGACTGAATCAGTATCTCTTCCAGACTAGGGGCATCTTTCGGCAACATATTGACCTCATCTGTTCATCGTTCGGCCGGACCAAGTCTCATTCAGTCGCCAGCTGGCCAGGTGATGTGTTTGAACTCCACCAGTCGCGACACATAGGGAACGTCCGCTTTGTTCGTCAGTTTGTGCACCGGTCTCATTTCGCTAATGAAAACCGTGGCTCCCAGCGGCTCGTTCGTTGGGAACTTGTTGCCAAAAATCGTCTCCCCCTCGTTCTCACCACCGCCAAGCGAGATTACAACATAAGGGTGATAGTGAATGTGGAAGTCGATCGTCTCGCCCGGATCGAGACGAACCTCCCAGATCCGGACATGCTCGTTTTCCAGCACGATATGGTGACCAATATCGCGAAGCTTGATTCCACGGTCAGCAGCTTCCTTCAGTCCACTTGCATCACTCATTGTATCCACCAAAAGCCGATCTCAGTCGGGAACGACGGCGATTGCGTTTATTTCAATCAGGTAGTCGGCCGACACCATCTTCGTGACCTCGACCATTGTCGAGGCAGGCAGGGGCGGCTTGAAGTATTCGCGCCGCACCGCATGGATCGCGTCGAAGTGCTCCATATTGCGCACGTAGACGTCAACACGACAGACATGATCGAGCGTGCCGCCAGCCGCTTCAACAGCGGCCTTGATGTTCTCGCAGACTTGTCGCGTTTGCACCGTAATGTCACCAACGCCAGCGATCGAGCCGTCGGGCCGGCGCGCGGTCATGCCGGAAACAAAGATCAGCCGGCCTTTTGCCTCCACCACCGTCGCCTGCGAAAAATTGCCGATCGGCTTGCGCAAGGCGTCGATTGAAATTTCATGCTTCGGCATGTCCTGCCTCCCGGATGGATCGTCCGTCGTGGCCCGTCAGCGGTACGGCTGATACGTCGAATTCGCGCGCTGCCTTGATCAGCATGTCGGCGACCGCCGGAGTGAGCAGAACCGTGCTATGCGATGCTTGCGCGCGCCGCCATTCCGGCTCGCCCGGCGTGCGGAGTTCGTTCACGCCGGGCGCGCGCTCGCCGTCCCGGATCCGCTGCGCGGCAGCGGCAGCTGCCGACCGGAACACGGCCGGATTGCCAAAATGCGCGACATCGATGGCGATGAACAGGTGCGAACAATCGTAAGGCACCGCCGGGTCACCGTAGAGTGGCTGGACTTCTGCGCCGCTCGCACCACCTGAGAGAAGCCCGCACATGAGATCGAGCAAGAAGGCGAGACCGAAGCCCTTGGGGCCGGCGGCAGGCAGCAGCATACCGCTGATTGCCTCTCCCGGGTCCTTGGTCGGGCTGCCGTCCGCCCTAACCGCCCAGCTCTCGGGGATGGTTTGCCGGGATTTCTCTGCCAGCCTGATCTTTCCCATGGCTGCCGCGCTTGTTGCCATGTCGAGCACGATCGGGATCGGCCCCTCGCTCGGCACCGCAATGGCCAGCGGATTGTTGCCAACCACCCTCTCGGCGCCGCCCGGCGCTGGCATCAGTGGCCGCGTGTTGCAGGCGACAATGCCGACGCAGCCTACATTTGCGGCGGCCAGCGCGTAACGCCGCGCCGTCCCAAAATGAAAGCCGTGCCGCACCGCGACGCAGGCCACGCCAAACTGGCGGGCCCGTTCGACCGCCAGCGCCATCGCCTGATCGCCAGTCAGTTGGCCGAGCGCATGGCCTGCATCGAGCACCACCGCGGCATCGCGGTCGGACACGATCTCGGCGCCCTCCTGGTTTGACACCGAGCCCGCCCGGATACGCGCCAGATACATGTCGACCAGCATCACGCCATGGGACGGCAATCCCTCCAGATCGGCCTCAACAAGACCAGTAGCAGCGGTCTTCGCGGCACGCTCCGACACGCCGGCGGCGACAAACAGACGCGCCACCAATTTGGCCAGACCATCTGCCGGAACTGCAACTGTACCTTCCGTCGTCATGCGAACTCGATCCGCTGTGCCGCGAGCTTGACGGACAGGGTGAAACTCCCCTCGTTCATCAGCCAAGGATAGATCTCATAGGTACGCACGCCATCCCGGTGCATCGGATCCGCGTCGGCGATCGCGCGGGCTTCCTGCAGCGTGGCCGCGCGCAGGACAATCATGCCCTTGCCGGTCCATTCGGTTCCGGATTCGTCCGAGAGCGGTCCCGCAGCAACAATGACACCGCGCTTTTCCAGTTCACGCTGATATTCAAGATGAATGCCGAGATGCCGCTGCACCGCCTCGCGACCAGCCTTCGGCGTGGTGAAGACGACAAAGTATTCGCGGGCGGCAAGACCCTCGGCCCGGGCGTTGTCGATCCTCTCCCGCCACGTGAGTATCGTCTCGGTCATTTCAGCGACCTTCCATTACCGTTTCGTTGCGCGACTGCACCCTCAGATCCCGCCAAGGACTTCGCGACCTTCTGCAATGTCCGCTCGATATGCTCGCGATTGAGTTCCACGGCGCGCGCCGTGTCGCGCGCGAGTGCAGCCCGCATGATCTGCTCATGTTCGGCATGGTCATTGCGTGGCGCCAGTTTGGACCTGATCGAGAGCGCTACGTATCGCTCCACCTGGTCGAACAATCCTGCCCTAATCGCCAGAATGGTCGGGGATCCGCACGCTGCGATGAGGGTGTCGTGGAACGCACGGTGCTGCTTCGACCACTCGGGATTGATGCCCTCCCCGGGCTTATCGATCTTCTTCTGCCGCGACAGCCGATGAAACGCGCCGAGCAGATCAGCCTCCCATTCCACACCGCCGCGTTCGATCGACCATTTGAGCGCGATGCCCTCGATTTCGATCCGCGTGCGCATCAGATCGAGAAGACTCGCCCGGGAAACGCGGGAGACACGGAAGCCCTTGTTCTGCTCGAGCTCGACCAGCCCTTCCGCTTGCAACCGCATGAGCGCCTCGCGGATCGGGCTGCCACCGAAACCATAGCGCTCGCGCAGTGCCTCGACTCGCAGCCGCTCGTCGGGCATCAGACGACAGGCAACGATGTCGGCGCGAATCCGCCGAAATACTTCCGCATTGAATGTCGGCTCGACGGCTTCTCTCAGGGAGATCGGAATGCCCATGTGTTTCCTGTCCCGACTCGCGGCGCCGTCTTGGCGCCTACCACTATCGATTAGCCTATGAACTGATGACAATCAATGAGATTTTCGAAAATCTATTGACGCATCGAAACTTTGAGTGCCACACTGCACGCGATACCGGGCGATTGGCCGCCGGAACGACACGCAGGATGCGGCGCGTAGCAGAGAAAGGATGTTCACATGCAAGCATGGAAAAAGGCGATTTCTCGTGTGGCCATTATCGCAGTGGCTGCCGCATTCGGGGCAACGGCACCGGTGGGAAGTCCCGCGGTCGCGCAAGACACCAAGGTCGTCTTCTCGCTCGACTTCATCACATTGGGCCGCCACGCGCCTTGGTACGCGGCGCTCGCGCAGGGATACTTCAAGGACGAGGGGCTCGACGTTACCATCATTCCGGGTCAGGGCACCGCACAGGTGATCCAGGCCGTGGAATCCGGTACCGCGAACTTGGGCTTCGTCGATGTGCCAAGCCTCGTGCTCGCACGTGCCAATGGCTCCAAGATCAAGATGCTGGCCGTGAATTACCAGAAGGCGCCATACGCCATATTCACCCTGAGCACTGGCGCCAATGTCACCGAGCCGAAACAGCTCGAAGGGCTGACGCTCGGCAGTGGTGCCGGCAGCTTCACGCCCAAGATCATCAAGGGGTTCATGAACCAGAAAGGGCTCGATCCAGACAAGCTGTCGATTACCAATGTGGCACCACCCGCGCGCGCCGGCGCACTGCTGACCGGCAAGGTCCCGGCGATCGAGTTCTTCGTCATGGCCAAGCCGGGGCTGGAGAAGGGCGCCAAGGATGCAAAAGCCGAGCTGCGCACACTGCTGCTAGCCGATCACGGCCTCGAACTCTATTCCAACGGCATCGCCGCGACAGAGGACTACATCGCCAAGCATCCAGAAGTCGTGAAAAAGTTCGTGCGTGCGGCGCTGAAGGGCTGGAAGTTTGCGATGGATAACCCAGCCAAGGCGGCAGCCGATGAACTCAAATACAAAGCGAGCCTCAAGCCGGATGTAATCGAGGCCGAACTGGAGGTCGTGCGCAACCTGGCGGTAACGCCGGATGTGAAAGCGAATGGCTATGGCTGGTTTGATCCGGCCAAAATGCAGGCCAATCTCGACTTCGTCGTGAAATATATCGGGGTCAGCGGAAACGCGCCGAAGGCGACCGATCTGTATCTCACTGGTTTTCTTCCCGAGCCGCCGATCAAGCCCTGATCGCCGACCAACGGATGCCTCAAGAAGCCACGGACACGAGGGCGGCTCAATCTGGGCCGTCCTCGACACTTTTTGGACGTTTTGAAAACGTCCATCAGTCGTTCGCGCGCGCCGGCCAAGACAGGCTGGTGGCGATCGAGTCCGTTTCTTTCAATCTCCGGGCGGGACACCTGGCCAGCCTGCTCGGGCCGAGCGGCTGCGGCAAGACGACATTCCTCAGAATCGTCGCGGGGCTGATCCCCGCGACCAGTGGCGTAGTGCAAATCAACGGGACCAACGTGACGGCACCGCAGTCGGATTTTGGCGTTGCCTTTCAGCAGGCCAACCTGATGCCATGGCGGACCGTTATCAAGAACATCCTGTTTCCCATTGAGATCCGGCGCGAGAGCACGCGCGATACGCTCGAGCGCGCTCACGAATTGCTGGACCTCGTAGGCCTTTCCGGATTCGAGAACGCCTATCCGTCGCAGTTGTCGGGCGGCATGCAGCAGCGCGTAGCATTGTGTCGTGCGCTGATTCACCGGCCCAGACTATTGCTGATGGATGAACCTTTCGGAGCGCTGGACGAGCTGACACGCATGGAAATGCAGAACCTACTGCTCGACATTCGTGCCAAGACCGGAGCAACCGTGCTATTCGTGACGCACAGCATCAGCGAAGCAGTATTCCTTTCTGACGTTGTTGTTGTCTTCAGCAAGCGCCCTGCGGTCATTGCCGATTACATAGACATCGACCTTCCCTACCCACGAACGCCTGAAGTTCGCTATTCCTCGAAATATACCGATTTCGAACATCGCGCCGGCCGCGCTCTGGGAATCACCCGATGAACAAACTTCATCGCGCGATCTATCCGTTCCTTGGTGTGGCAGCCATTCTCGCGATCTGGCAGCTCTACACCTTCATCTCAGGAATCAGCCGCATCGTCCTGCCAAGTCCCCTCGACATTCTGCGGGTATCAGTCACACGGTTCGACCTACTGCTGCAGCAGACATGGCCCACAACATTGGAGAGCGTTGCAGGATTCGGTCTTGCCTTGCTGATTGGCATACCGCTCGCAGTCTGCGTTGCAAATTCGCGACTGCTGAACTTGACGCTCTATCCAATTCTGGTCGCGACCCAATCCGTGCCCAAGGTCGCTATCGCGCCGATCATTCTCGTCTGGTTCGGCCTTGGCATCGAATCAAAGCTTGCCATCGCATTTCTGGTCGCGTTCTTTCCCATTGTGGTCGATACGGCTACTGGGCTGCGTGCTACCCCACCGGGGCTGCTGGAACTTGCCCGGTCCCTGCGCGCCTCACCTTTCCAGGTTTTCATGAAGGTGCAAATGCCGGCGGCCCTCCCGTTCATCTTTGCCGGCGCGAAAGTCGCCATCACCTTGGCCGTAATTGGGGCGGTCATCGGCGAGTTTGTCGGCTCCGTCAACGGACTGGGCAATCTACTACTAACGGCAAACTCGCAACTCGATGGACCCTTGGCCTGGGCGGCTCTCGTCTGGCTGAGCCTGCTTGGAATCGTGCTGTTCGTGGCCGTTTCGCTCACCGAAAGAATTGTGATGCCATGGGCCGAAAGCGGGCATCACTAGACCCTACCCTAGGGTCGCACTCGCTAACGGACGCCTAACCTTGATTTCGGCGCTGGACGGTTTTTGTGACACGCTCGAAGATCTGGTTGGCGGCATTGGAGTTACTGACCCGGTATCGGAGACGGTGGTCCCTGCTTTGAAAAAGCCTACGCATCGGACTGAGTTGCACCATGTCCCAGCCTGCCGCGGTTTGCCGTTGCTGGACTCATTGTCTGCTCACCATCTGACGACCTCTTCGGCAGCACCTGACTTGATCTGCCGGTTTCTCTCCAAACATGCCCAAAAGACCGGTCAAATCACCCGCCGTCACTGATCATTGCGAGTTTCCAGGCGTTGCAATAGCCTTGTTGTTGCAATGACGTCGGGGTGCGATTTGCTCGCAAAACGCGAGTCCATGACTGCTACCCACAAGGGAGACTTCACATGAATCAAAGTGAATTCACTCGACGAGCGCTCATGAGGGCGACTGCCGGTGCTGTGGCACTGGGAGCTCTCGGGCGCGCTGGCGAAGCCCAAGCGGCCGAGAAACTGAAACTCTGGGCGGCTGGAATACACAAAGTTGGAGCCAAGGACTGGACCGCGATGGAGTCCCAGGCCGGCATCGAAATTGCGTATACGACCAAGAGCGCGCGCGCCGACGAGTCCATCCAGAAGATGGTCGTCGGCGACGGCAACAAGCTGTTTGACGCCATGACTGACAATGGCGGCGGAATGGAGGATGCACTGGCCTCACAGAAGGCGATTGTGCCAATCGACACGTCCAAGATCCCCAATTGGAAGAACATCCTCCCCGCCTATCACGAGGGCGGAGCTGCGGCGCATAGCATTCGTCACGAGGGGAAAGTCTACGCGACACCAATGATCTCCAATGCCGATTCGATGGCCTATGACTACAAGACGCTCGGCTTCCACCCCGACAGCTGGGCGGTATTGTTCGATGCTCAGTTCAAGGGCCGCGCGGCACTCCAGAACGACTTTGGGCCGACGCTTACCAATATGGCCATCTACCTCAAGCAAAGCGGCAAAATCGAAATCGACGATCCGTCCGACATGACGCCAAATGAAGTCAAGGCGGTATGCCAGTTTCTTATCGACTGGAAAAAGAAGGGACAATTCCGCACATTCTGGGATGGATTCCAGAACGGTGTCGATATCCTGGCCACCGGCGAAGTACTTGTATCGTCCTGTTGGGAGCCAATTCAGCTTGTCGCCGACCGTAAGACCGGCGACAAGGCTGACATCCGCTACGGCACTATGAAGGAAGGCCATCAGGTCTGGAACAACGTTATCATGCTGACGAAAGGCGGTCAGACCCGCGGTGCGGATGCTGCATACTACAAGCTGGCCAATGTTTATCTGTCACCGTGGTTTGGCGCGCGCACACTTGCCGGGCTGGGCTTTGGCGCGCAGATGACCGGGGTCGATGAATACATCAAAGCCAACCCCGACGACTTCCCGCCGGCCAAGCAAGCGGAGATCCTAGACATCCTGACAAGAAAGAACGCTCGCCTGGCGATCAAGGGCAACGCCTGGCAGAATGTCTTTCCAAAGCATTTGCGAGACTACCAGGACTGGTGGTCACGGCTGCAGGCTGCCTGACCAGCCGTGGCGCGGCGAACCGATACCGGGAGATTACCTATTGCGGCAGGAGGCCGGGTCATCCCGGCCTCCTCGCCATCGTGGCGACGCTTGCTTGGCGAGGACGGGCTGCAGAAGTGGGTCTTCTATATTCCCGTGGTGTTCCTGTGCGTGTTTTTCGTGCTGCCGGTCGCATTGACCTCGGTGTGGAGCGTATTCCAACGCACTACTTTCTGGATGGAGCCGGGGTTCACCTTCTTCGCTTATCAGAACTTCTTCACCTCGGCGCGAGCTGAAAACTACCTGTTCTCAATGGTCCATTCTGCTTGGGCGGTGCTTATATCTTTCGTGCTCGGCTTTCCGATCGCCGTGTTCGTTCGCCGCAGGGTCCCGCGCGTGGCCCAGCACCGAGTGATCTTACTCTTCATTCTGCCGTTCATGATTTCGGAACTGGTACGCGTCTTCGCCATGCGGCCGGTCCTCGGCCGCAACGGGATCATTAACAGCTTTCTCATGCAGATCGGTATTATTGACGAGCCGATTACCGCGATCCTGTTCTCGCCCCTTGGGGTGGTAATTGGCGACGTACTCTCCTTCCTGCCCTTCATGGTATTCGCCGGATTCCTGTCCATGGAGGCGGTACAAAATTATGTTTTCGAGGTTTGCGATGACCTCGGCGCAGGGCCGGTGCGGACATTCCGCGACGTAATTGTACCGTTGGCGGCGCCAGGCATCTTCGCCGGCAGTGTGTTCATCTTCGTGAACGGCATCGGTGTCGCCCTGGTGCCGGTCATTCTCGGCGGACCGGGCGCGGTCAACGCCGGCCTGATCGTCAATCAGGCAATCGTCGCGCTCGATTTTCCACTGGCCATGGCAATCAGCACCATCATGATCGCGACTCTGATCACACTTTTATACATCGGGCATCGGCTATTCGACCTGACCAAGATCCTCGAACCGATCAATTGAGTAGCAATGCGCGACGATTTTACCAGTGTATGGAGCTATCGGGCCAAATGGGCCTATCTCCTCACGATCGTCGGCGCGTTGCTCGCCCCGGTTTTCTACGTGATCTATATCTCTTTTAACGAATTTGGCTTCGGCGCCCGCGTCTACAAATTCACCTTCGACTGGTACCGGGTCGTACTTGGTGACACGATGCTGGTGGGGTCGCTCGAATGGACTGCCTATCTGGCGCTTGCAGTGGTGGTCACGACGGTGCCGATGGGTCTCCTCTCGGCGAAATTGTACAAAAGGACGCGGCACAAGGTTCTGATGGTCACCTTGATGCTGACTCCGTTGTTCGTCCCTGCCGACATCATGGGCTCGGCGCTCCTCGTCTACTTCAAGCATCTGAACCGGACCTTCGAAGCGATCGGAGAGGCGATTGGCGTTAGCTGGATGTCAACGTGGTTCGAACTCGGTTTTCTAACTGCGTTGATCGGCCAGATCATTTACACCCTGCCCTATGCATTCGTCGTCATCTTGATCACTATGTCGCGCTACCATCCGCAACAGACCGAGGCCGCGCGTGCCTGCGGTGCGACAGCTTGGCAGGCGTTCTGGCAGGTGGAGTTCCCGCAGATTCGCGCCGGTGTTTTTAGCGCTGCCGCCTTTGTAGTTATCCTTTCCTTTAATGAGGCAACCCGGACCGCGCTACTCAAGGGCGGCTTCGATACCTTCTCCAACGTTCTTGTCTCACAAATGTTGAATGTCGGAATGTCCGGGGAATCATACGCCATGGCGGGAATTATGAGCATCGTTGCGATGGCGACGATCGGCGCGGTCCTGATTTACACGATGATTCGCACAGAACATCTCGATCGTCAGGCCCGGGCCGCAGCCGAACCGGTAATGTCAACATGAGCACTCCGAGCACGCCGTCAACCATTGCTGTTGAAACGGTTGACCTGTCGAAGAGTTACGGTTCTGTCGCGGCGCTCAGATCGGTGAACTTCAGCATCGAGAGTGGAAACTATTTCGTGCTTCTGGGGCCGAGTGGCGGTGGCAAGACAACGCTCCTGCGGTTGATCGGCGGGTTCATCCGTCCGAGCAGCGGTCGCGTATTGCTGCATGGGCAGGATGTGAGCGATTTGCCCCCTAATCTGCGGCCAACTTCGATGGTGTTCCAAAGTTACGCTCTGTTCCCGCATATGAACGTTGCCGGCAACGTCGCCTACGGCCTCAAACTACAGAATCTGCCGAAGGAGGAAATCGCCGGCAAAGTTGAGGGCATGCTCGATCTCGTCGGGCTCGCCGGCTACGGCACGCGTATGCCACACGAGCTTTCGGGCGGGCAGCAGCAGCGCGTTCAGCTCGCTCGTTCGCTGGTGCTTGAACGCGATATTTTGCTCCTCGACGAGCCACTCGCCTCGCTCGACGCAAAGCTGCGCAAGGACATGTGCCTTGAGCTCAAGCGCATACAGGAAAAGGTTGGCATCACCTTCATCCACGTCACCCACAACCAGGAAGAGGCGATGACCGTTGCCGATCGCATTGCCATCATCGCGAATGGCCAGTTGATCGAGGAAGGTTCGGCGCGCGACATCTACGAGCGGCCGGTCAAGCGGTTTACGGCCGAGTTCGTCGGAGAGAATAACCTGATGGACGGCCGTGTCGTTGCTGATGCCGGAGGGCGCTTAAAAGTAGACACCGGGTTTGCGACTATTGCGGTCAATAAGGGACGATCTGATTCCACTGTCGGCGATACGGTTTCAGTCTCGGTCCGGTCCGAACAAATCCATCTGCTCGGCCCTGGCGCGGCGGCAAAAGACGATATTGAGGCAATCCCCGCAGCCTATATCGAAACGGTGTATCTCGGCCTCACAACGTCGCACCTGGTAAAGCTCGCGAATGGCTCGGAGATAGTTGTCAGACAGCTATCAAACGTCGATTTCGACGCCGCGTTCACACCTGGTCAGCCGGTGACCATCGGCTGGCGGACAGGCAGCGCCCAATTGCATACCGATTAAACTCTGGAGCGACATGCGAATCTGGGGGCAACCGGGGCCGGTGTTCGAACTGGTATGCAGAATCGCAAACCTTCCGCACAATTGGCAGACTCCGCCAAACGGCAAATCGCAGTTTGTTTTTTAGCCGGTATACCGCTTAAAGACGGCTACACGACATTTTAGTTTACGTGACCCCTAATGCTAGCGTCCCAAGGTAGCAGCGACCATCGCTCGCTGATCGCGCGTGGGCCAAGCGCCGACATCAACTGCATGGAAGAATTCGTCAAGGTGCCGATTGAATTCGCCTGGCTCTTCGAGATTAATTGTATGTCCAGCATTCGGCATTACGACCAGACCAGCGGTCGGAATTGTGCGCTTCATCAGGATGCCTGGCTCAAGACACGGCCAATCCTCGTCGCCGGTCATTACTAAAGTCGGCAGTGTGATGGTTTTCATTTGTTCGACAAGGTCGAACAGCGACGCGCGCCGTTTCTGCACACCGCGCATGGTCAAAGCCGATCCTTCGGTGGAGTGCTCCTTCAACTGATCGGCAAACTCCTCCCAACCGCGTGGATCTTTGTTTTGAAATTGTACGCGAGTTGGCCCCAGCGCATACCCTTCCGCGGCGCCGGCCATGCCCAGTTGCTCGAACCGTGCCGCAGCCGCCTCGGCTTCCTCGGCAAATTGCGCGCGTTTGTCAGGCGCCGCCCCGTATCCGCATCCTGCAACCACCAGTGAGCGGGCGCGCTCCGGATAGCTGAAGCCAAAATGTAAGGTTGCGAATCCGCCCATCGACAAGCCGACGATATGAGCCTTGTCAATTCGCAGTGCATCGAGCACTGAGCGAATATCATCGCGTGCGCGCTCTTGCGAATAACGATTGCCGTCCTTGGGTACGTCCGAGGGCGGGTACCCGCGCGCGTTGTAGGCGATGCAGCGATACCGTTGTCCGAAATGGCGCAACTGCAGTTCATAAGATCGGCAGTCGCCTGCGAATTCGTGCACGAACACGATGGGAATTCCGCTACCGACTTCTTCAAAGTAGAGTTTGACGCCGTCGTCAGTGGTCAGGTGTGGCATGAGTGTCCTCGCAGGTGCAACTTCAAAGGTGACAGCTCAATCGTTACGCGCCCGTCGTTTGTTACCACGACCCATAGATACTTCAATGTGACTATTGTTATTGGCTTGTGGCAGTATAACCCGCTCGCCCCGGCGACCGACACGTGGTTCACATCCATCTTTCAGACCACCTTGGCGTCTCGCAGGCGCCGGATTTCAGCATCTCCAAGTCCGAGTTCGCGCAGAACTTCTTCGGTATGCTCTCCCGGTTCCGGGATCAATGCGCCGATGCTCGCCGGTGTGCGTGATAGGTCTACCGGCTCTCCTACAATTCGAATATCCCCTCGTTTGCGATGACGGCATGGCACTGCAATGCCCAAATGCTGGACCTGCGGATCGGCAAACACCTCGTCCATCTTGTAGATCGGCCCAGCCGGCACGCCGACAGCTTCGAGTCGTTTAAGCCATTCGGCCGACGTGCGCGTTTGAAAGATCGAGTCGAGCAGCTCCATAAGCTTGGATCGGTTACGAAATCGGTCGGCCATCGTTTGATAGTCTGGACTGGCGGCTAGATCAGGACGATCCAGCGCATTGCACAAGGCGCTCCATTGGCCGTCGCCCCCAACACCGATGTTGATATATCCGTCGGCCGTATTCAGCACGCCCATCGGCGTCGAATAGGGATGCTCGTTGCCGGCCTGCCCAGGCACCTGCCCTTCGACCAGAAAGCGCGCAGCCTGAAAATCCATCATGGCAATCTGCGATTGCAACAGGGAGGTCTGAACCCATTGCCCCGCACCAGATCGCTCACGCTCGTTCAGCGCGATCAGGATCCCGATCGTTGCGTAAAGTCCGGCTGACGAGTCCGCAACCGCTATTCCGGCGCGCATAGGTCCCTCACCCGGACTTCCCGTCACCCACATCAATCCACCCATACCCTGCGCGATCTGGTCGAATCCCGCTCGCAACCGATAGGGACCGGTTTGACCAAATCCCGAAATGGACGCCAGAACGATGCGCGGATTAACGGCCCGCAGCGCGTCGTAGCCGATCCCCAGACGATCCTTCACGTCCGGGCGAAAGTTCTCCACCACCACATCTGCATTCTGGACAAGCCGCATGAAAATCGCTCGTCCATCCGGATCCTTGAGGTTGAGCGTCAGCGAGCGCTTATTGCGATGAAGATTGATCATGTCGTAGCCGTCGCGCGGCCCGCTCATGCCCTCGTTGGGATCGACGCCTTGGGGCGCCTCGATCTTGAGCACGTCGGCGCCAAAATCGGCAAGGATACGGCAGCAGGTCGGGCCCGCCCGCGCGCGCGTAAGATCGAGAACACGCAACGGCGATAATGCCCTCGCTGCGGCGGTTTCAGTCATGAACCAGGCCCCTCCTCTTCGTGAATCAGATCACGGACGGCGGCGGGAACGCGCCCGTGCCAATCGGATTGTGTTTGGACCTGTGCGGCAAGCGCAATGAGATCACCATCGCAGCCCGGCCGACCGATTATCTGCAGCGCTATGGGCAAGTTGTGATAATCAAATCCCACCGGAATTGCCACCGCCGGGAATCCCAGCATGTTCACGAAGCGGCAATACCGGCTGAGGTCATAAAGTCGGCGGCCGCTGAAGGAAGGAGAGCTGGGATCAACCTCGGAATAGAGAGGTGTGCAAGATGGCATGACCGGCAAGACCGCCGCGTCGGCCTTACCTAGTACTGTTTCTTCGAAATCCTTCGCAAGTTGCGGCCGCGCGGCGCGGCTGTGTAACAGTTCAACATCACTGATCGTCAACCCCTTCGCAAATCGCTTGCGCAGAACCGGACTTATCGCAACGTGGTCCAGTTGGTGCGCGAAGGTCCTTGCCGCTTCACCCTGCATCACAGTCAAGGCATGGTTATCAATTGCTGCAATCGCGGATAAGGCGTCAACACGCGATGCCCTGATACCGCAGGCTTGCATGCATTCGATGCCATCCTGACACGCTCTTCGAATCGCGGGATGCGCCTCGTCCAAAGCATCACCGATGAAAACAATGTGTTCAACTGCAGATCGCGGTGCTGCATCTTCTGAAAGCACGATCGCTGCAGCGGCAAGTTCGGCCGCGCTTCGTGCGAGCAGGCCGACGGTGTCGAGATACGGGGCTAGCGGCAACGCACCGGCAACGCTTACAGTTCCCCAAGTTGGCTTCCAGCCGGTTACGCCGCAACAATGGGCGGGGATACGTATTGATCCGCCGGTATCGGAGCCCAATGCAACTGCGACTGACCCACTCGCAACGGCTACAGCCGATCCTGATGATGATCCGCCAGGGATGAAATCAAGGTTCCATGGATTTCGGGGGTACATGCAAACGGCGTTAAAGCCGGACGGCTCGTAGGCCAATTCGGTCATTGCCGTGAAGCCGACGCGACACGCCCCGGCCTCATCGAGACGTCTCAGAACATCGGCATAGCCCGTCAAGCCAAACTCGAGGAACTCCGACAGGCCACCTTTCGGCCGATGACCTGGAGCAACCACGATGTCCTTTGCCGCATATGGAACACGAGCAAGCGACCCAGCGCGGGATGACCTGAAATTCGAGTTCTCGATTTCGACGAACGCATGCAGCCACGGCTCAAGCCGGTGAGCTCGGTCAATCGCAGAGACCGAAATTTCGGCTAGCTTGCCACTGTCGAGCGACGTCCAAGCCGCAAATCGGTTAGCTATCATGGCAGTCCTTCGGTGGTGACCGGTAGATATTCCGGGTTCGAAAGCACACCCACTCGTCGATTATTGCCGATCTCCGGCTCCGGATTCCATACATGCGCGGTGTTTGCCTCTGGCGCTGCGCCGCTTCCCGGGAAGCGGGAATTCTAGGCCAGTTATTCCAAAGTCCGGGCGAGACATCGCTGCACGGATCGTACGCGCTCCGTCCACTTACCGTGCCTCGTGATCGTCAAGCAATAATACGCAGATTTCACGATAGATTTTCATTATCCTAGACTTATGTCATTCAGCGGAGCACACCACATGAAAATCAAGCGAATCGAACATGTCGCCATAGCCGTTAAGAACATGGCGCAAGCCCGGGACGTTTTCGAGTCAAAGCTAGGCTTGAGTCTCGAATACGAAGAATACCTCCCTCAATACAATACACGGCTTGCGATGTATCCAGTTGGACAAACGTATATCGAACTCCTGAACTCCGATGACGGCAGCACGGAGACGGCACGCTGGATCGCGGAACATGGCGAAGGGCTATTTCACATCTGTCTCGAGGTTGAAGACATCGAAGATGCTTTGCTGGAGTTGAAGCAAAAAGGCGTGAATCTGATCGACCAGCAGCCGCGGGTCGGTCATGCGAATTCACGCATCGCATTCATCGATCCGAAATCGACTGGAAACGTGCTGATCGAACTCGTGGAGCTACCCGGCTCATCCGAACATTGAGAGCTCTATGAAATTCTCAGAGACGGTCGCCTTGGAAAGCGGCGTTCAATTTCCGAATACTGTCCCCGCCGTCGTTCCAGTAGGCCTGTGTCTGGCGGTGCGCGTACGCTGATTGATCATCCATTACGAGCGGCCAGCGACGGTAAAGAAGAGCCGCCGCAATCGTGGCGGCCACATGATTGGCAAGCCGAGAAGCGAGGAAATCAGACGCGTGATCTCGATCGAGGGATGATCCGTCAAGGTACGACGAACGGTACGAAGGGCTACAAGCGCATAGGCGCTAACTGCCTCAGTGGAAACAGATTTCACCGCCAGCTCAGGCTTTCCATCATAGGAGCGACACAGAATCGGCGGGACCGGCTCTGAGGCTTTAACTGTTTCGTTTCAGTCACGTCTTCAATTTTCACCTGATGTCGGACGTATCATTTTTTGCCCGTTTTGACTCATTTTTGTGTCCGCTAGGGGCCAGAAGCGGACCTTTCCGCCGGACGCCCTATTGAACCGCTGCTTTCGCAATCTCGTTCAGCAATTTCTCGATCGCAGAGCGGGCTGTCCGGGACGCATCTGAGCCGTCAGGAGGCAACTGGCGATAGCCGACATGAATGACGCCGGGCATGGCGGCAGTCTCGTAGAGAAAGATGACGTAGGGACAAAACCCGATGTTTGCCGGGTCAGCTTCCATCGCAGCGCGTGACAGTTTGGCCGAGCAGAATGCGAAATACTCGGCGTTCCTGTAGATCTGCCGTGAGCTGCCAACGTCTGCGCCAGTGCGTTCAAGCATTTTCCCGACCTGGCCGTTGTTTTCGATTTTCAACCCGCGATCAATGATGGCGTTCTGCAGTTCAAATCTGACATCGTCGTAGCTGGCATTTTTTGAAATTATCCGGAGTTGTGACTCTTGTGCGATTGCGACCGATGCCGTCAGCAACATCACAAATGTGGCTGCTGAAACTGCGGGAAGAGCCCGGCTCGGGGACAGGTTGGCAACCGCACGTTGTCGCTTCATGTATTCGCTCCGCGTACGGTAGTGGTTGGTCAGAACGACAAATCCGACAAAATTGCCTCTATGCCGGCGCGGCTGCACTTGTCATCGATTCTTCCGCTGGGTGCGCCGGACACGCCAACAGCGCCAACAATCGAGCCGTTGGCTTCCACCGGGACTCCACCGCCCAGCATCAGGGCCTGACCAATGAAGTTTGCACCGTAGCCCTCCGTCCCCGGCCTGGTCGTTTCGCTCAAGCTCAGCGTATCAGCCCGAAAGCTGACTGCGGTCCATGCCTTGCGGCGCGCTGTTTCCGGTGAATGCGGCCCGGCAAACCTGTCGCGCAGCAGCACTTGAAGAACACCAAAGCGGTCGACGACGGCGACGGCGACCTGCGCACTTTCCTTCCGGCAGGCGTTCAACGACGCCTGTGCAAGTTTCAGTGCGATCTCGGGTTTCATCGTCTTGAATGTAACAAGCGCTTCCTCCTGCGCCTGACTCGGTGAAGCGCCAAAAAGCAGAAGGCCGCAGGTGACGGCGACGGCAGCGCTTGGTTTCATTTTTTCTCCCCGTCGATGATCGACTTGTTCCAATCGGGCTAGCGAGACGGTTGCTCACCTGCCGGCCTGAAGGCTTCTACAAGCGAGCCTTCGAGCAAATAGGCGAGACCAAGGCGTGCGCCGACGGCGATCGAGATCAAAACCACCGGTGCCGAGACCGCGAGCAATGATACGGCCGTAACACCCTGCCCTATGGTGCATCCCATGGCGAAAACGCCGCCGGCGCCCATAAGGAATGCTCCCAGCAGGTGCCGCCCCAGTTCCCGGGCGTCGTCGCAGGCCTCCCAGCGTACGTCACTCTTGCCCCATGCCACTGCCATTGCGCCAAGAGCAACGCCAAGCACGAGCCCGACACCATAGTCCGGTAACACACCGGTGAATGCGAGAAACTGGATGATCGTATCGCCTACCGGCACCACGAATGAGCCGGCTTCAATCTGCACGGGGTCGAATGACGCCTTTGCCGCTGACGATGTGATCAGCCAGCCCGCTGCAATCGCACAGCCGATGACACAGCCGGTGAAAATTCCGGAATAGGATCGACGAAAACCCTTGTCTGCAAAAATCCAGGTGAGCAGGCCGGCAACGACGACAATTGCGGTGATCAGGCGGGCATCGGCACCGAGACCGGCGGAAACCAGGGAACCCAGAGATTGATCGCCGGCAAAACCCAGATCAATGGCCAGATTGTCCACCAAATGGACACGGCCCTGCGCAATCAAACCACGTTGCGCGGCGATTGCCGACAGGCCCAGAGCGACGAGGACGACGAACGCGCGCAGGCTGCCGCCGCCGAGACGAACCAGGGCCCCGAATCCGCACGTGCCGACCAGCGCCATGCCAAAGCCAAACGCCAGTCCTCCGGCAATGGCGCCGGTGAGGCCGAAACTCGGCGAAAGGTAGAAGGCGCTGGACACATCAACAACGCCCGAAAGCACCATCGCTTGTGTCACGACGATCGCGACAGTCGCTGCCAGCAACCAGGTCCGTAGCCCGCGGCTGTCGTTTGCGTACCAGTAACGCTCGAGCGCGGCCATCGTACAAAAGTGCGTATGGCGCGCCACTGCGCCGATTACGAATCCGACCACTATGCCCATAACGGGCAGGAACCAAGGCGATTCGATCATTTGCTTTCCTCCCCCGGTCTGGACCGGCAGCATTGTCCGCATTCTTTTTTGACGCGCAGATCGGCCAACCGGTTACGAAGGGGCAGTTTAATGAAGGCTTCGGTCCGGATGTGCCGAAAAATGCTATTGCTTCTTGCCCAATTTTCCCTCCCGCAGCGGTTTGCAGAAAAACTCGTAAAGCGCCTCGATCGTCGATGCGACATCCTCGCTTGCAATTGAATAGTAGATTGTCCGCCCGTCACGCCGCGTTTTAACCAGACGATCGAACCGGAGTCTGGCCAATTGCTGCGAAAGCGCGGCCTGCGGCATGGACATGATCTCTTCAAGCTCGGAAACGGATTTCTCTCCATCCGTCAGCAGGCAAAGAATCAGCAATCGGCTTTCATGCGAAAGAACCTTCATCAGGTCGCTGGCCTTGCGCGCCTGATCGATCAAAGATTCAAATTCCTTTCGAGAATTTATTTTCATAGTCACCAATTCTAAATTGCGCGTTAGGTCAGATCTCTGAATGCGCAAGGCATTCCGGATGGATTTGTTCGCCTACTGCATCGGTTTCTGCGGAAGCTTCGACAGCATTTCGCCAAGCATGGGCCAAAAGAAATGTTCACCGGCATAGCCACGCAATCGCGCGACCTCCCGTCCATCGGCGACCAGAATGAAAGTTGGTGTGAAGCGATCGGCGGTGATGTTGGGGAGATCGTCGGGCCATGGCTTGCTGAGATTAATGCGCCGCAGAGGGGCAATCCTACCCTCTGTGGTTTTGGGGTAGATCGCCGCGATTTCCTCATTCCAGCGCACACACCATGCGCATCCCGGCGTTTCCAGCACCAGCAGTTCGGCCGCTGCTGCGGCGTTCGCGAAAAGACCGAGACCCATGGTCACGGTCAGCCCCAGCACAAGAAATGTCCGGTTCCTTTTCGCCATCGTCAGAATCCGCATTGCAATATATATAACGTATTGCATATATTCCCGCGCGTCGAGGGGGGGAATGCCGATCCCCAAGGCGCCGCAATATTGTTCCCCGGGAGCAAAACGCCATGCCGGAGGCGAGCTTTGGTGGGGCCCTCTTGGCCGGGCTGCTCTCGTTCGTGTCCCCTTGCATCTTGCCTATCGTGCCCGCCTACCTCGCCTACCTGGCGGGTATCAGTTTCGACGAACTCATCAATAAAACCCAAACGGCACAGGCGGCCCGACGCATCTGGCTTGCGGCGAGCGCGTTTGTCCTGGGTTTCAGTACGGTTTTTGTTGCGCTGGGCGCGACCGCAAGCGTCATCGGACAGACGATTGCCCGGTATTTCGATACGCTCGCAATCGTCGCCGGCATCATAATCATTGTGCTGGGATTTCATTTCCTCGGCGTGTTCCGAATCGGCTGGTTGAACCGCGAGGCGCGCTTTCACGTTGCACGAAAACCCGCCGGGTTTGTTGGCGCCTATATCGTCGGAATCGCTTTCGCATTCGGTTGGACCCCCTGCGTCGGCCCGGTGCTGGCAGCAATCCTTTTCATGGCGGGCGCCGAACAGACAGCCGTCCGTGGTGCTGCGCTTTTGGCAGTCTACTCTGCAGGCATTGGAATTCCGTTTATCGCTGCCGCCTTGTTCGCTGGCCCCTTCATCAGGTGGGCCGCACGGTTCAGAGGGCACATGCATCGGGTCGAGCTCGCAATGGGCGGCATCCTGATCGTCACCGGCGGCCTGTTCATCACCGGCCAAATGGCAAGTATCTCGAACTGGCTGCTGAATACGTTCCCGGCATTTTCAAGACTCGGATGATGAGGAGGCGTGCGATGTTCAAGCGAACGATGATCCTGGCGACCCTGATCGTGTGCAGCACAGCGGCATGGGCGGCGACCCTGGGCGAAGATGGCCTTTACAAGGAAAGCTGGTTTTCAATTACATTTCGCGATCTGAAGGAGGACATTGCGTCTGCAGCGGCTGAAGGGAAACGGCTGGCTATCATCTTTGAACAACGCGGCTGCAGCTACTGCAAGAAAGTTCACGAAGAAATCCTGAGCGATCGGCAGGTGCGTGAATACATCAAAGCCAACTACCACATGGTGCAATACAATCTGTACGGCGACGAAGAGGTAACAGATCTCGACGGCACCAGGCTCACGGAAAAATCTGCAGCACGCAAATGGAGCATTGTTTTCACGCCCACAATACTTTTCATGCCTGAGAAACCTCCCGCTGGCGTGACGGTCCGGGAGGCGGCGGTGGCTGCCATGCCGGGCGCGTTTCACAAAGGGACATTCCTCGACATGTTCACCTGGGTGCGTGAAAAGGGCTACGAAACGGACGAGGATTTCCAGCGCTATCATGCGCGGCGTATTCGCGAACGACAGGCAGGTGGTGTCGCCAATACTGACTAGTCCGCACCCCGTTCACTGGTTACGCCGCGTCCTGCGTGCATAAATACATTCATGTAATCAATGTGATAGACGATACATTAAAAAATCTATATTAATGCATTGATCGGGCATCGCGTGGCCGCTAGCATCGAAGCAAACAAGGTCGGCGATAGAACCGGCGACAGAAACGGAGGAAACGAGCCCAATGCATGCTGGAAAAATTCCATTGATCGCGGCGGCGTTGTGCGTCGGGATTACGGTCGCAGCCGCCACGGATATTCCTCCCGATCAGGTCAAGGTCGAGGATAACGCAGTCGCGACGCCGCTGACGGACAGCAAAGTCGATGCTGCTGCGGGACGCAAATTTTTTGCCAACCGGAAGCTCGGCAACTGTCTGGCATGCCACGCAAACAAGGAAATGAGCGAACAGCTCTTTCATGGCGAGGTCGGCCCACCCCTGGACGGTGTAGCGTCGCGGTGGAATGCGGCGCAGTTGCGAGCCATTCTGGTTGATTCAAAATCCGTGTTCGGTCCGGAAACCGTCATGCCGGGGTTCTATTCCCTCAACGTCGGCAAGCACGTTCGCAAGGATCTGGTCGGAAAGACGATCCTGACTGCTGAGCAGGTCGAAGCCATTGTCGCCTACCTTGCCACGCTGAAGTAGACGACGAGGAACCTTCACGGGAGAACATCAATGAATCCAACACGACGCCAAGCCATCGCACTATCCGCCGGCGCGGTGGTATGTGCGGCGACCGGTTTGAACGCATCGATTGCGTTCGCTGACGCGGCGGCGGCGCAAAAGCGATTGATGGAGTTCACTGGCGGCAAAAAGCCCCAGACCGGCCACATCACTCTTGACGCGCCGGAGATTGCAGAGAACGGCAATACCGTGCCGATTTCTGTTTCGGTGGAAAGTCCGATGACCGAAAAGGATTATGTTGAATCGGTCATGCTGCTGGCCGAGGACAACCCGAACCCCGGCGTTATCACCTTCCACTTTACTGCCTTGAGCGGCGCCGCGGCCGCAACGACGCGGATGCGCCTGGCCAAGACGCAAAATGTCATCGCCGTTGCGAAGATGAGCGACGGGTCTGTCTACATGGACAAAAAAGAGGTCAAGGTCACGATCGGCGGTTGCGGCGGCTGATTGGCAAACGAGGAATACGAAAATGGCAACGCCACGTCCACGCATAAAGCTCCCCAAGACGGCCAAGGCCGGAGACGTCATCACAATCAAGACCCTCATCGATCATCAGATGGAGACGGGTCAGCGCAAGGACAAAGCGGGGAACAAGATCCCGCGTCGTATCATCAACAAGTTCTCGTGTGAGTTCGACGGAAACCTGGTGTTCTCGACCGATATTGAGCCGGCAATCTCGGCGAATCCGTACTTCGAATTCACTGCGAAGCCGATGAAAAGCGGCATGTTTAAATTTACCTGGGTGGATGACAGCGGCGCCACCTACACGACCGAGCAGGCTATCGAGGTCCAATAGCAACGATAACCAACATCATGGCCGCCAGCGAAACACGAACGACAATAAATTCGCGTTTGGGCCGGATTCGCCCCCGATGGGAGGAGCTATGTTGAAAAAGAGCATCGCTGTAGCTGCAGCGGCGGCGGCCACATTGTCGTGTGCCATGACGCTTCAGGCGTTCGCCGAACCGGTGAACGAAGAGCTTGTGATCGACGGAAAGAAAATGAACATCCGCGTCAAGCCGCCAGCGGGACACCCGTTCGACGAGGTTCGCTCAGGCTGGCTTTACCGGACCAAGGAAACCAGAGAGCTTGAGTCAGATCTGTTTCAGAATCCCGGCATGCTGTATGTCCAGCGCGGCGAAGAGATCTGGAACACGGTCGATGGAAAGGCCGGAAAATCGTGCGCTTCCTGCCACAACGATGGCGCAAATACCATGAAGGGAGTGGCTGCTTCCTATCCGAAGTGGGATGCCGAGGCGAAGCG
>CAZUDR010000004.1:0-27227 GCA_964618715.1 uncultured Undibacter sp.
GACGCCGATCATGATTGACATGGGCGTGGCCAGTCCCAGCGCGCAGGGGCAGGCGATGATCAGCACACTCACAGCGGCGACCAGACCGAAAGCAAACCGTGGCTCCGGACCGAACGTCGCCCAGGCCGCAAAGGCGATCACCGCCACCAAAATCACCGCCGGCACGAACCAGCCGGCGACCTGATCGGCCAGCCGCTGGATCGGGGCGCGGCTGCGCTGCGCCGTCGCAACCATCTGCACGATTTGGGACAGAAGTGTGTCGCGGCCGACCTTGTCGGCGCGCATGATGAAACTGCCCGACGTATTAAGCGTGCCGCCGATCACATTCGCGTCCTTGTCCTTGGTGACGGGCATGGATTCGCCGGTCACCATGGACTCATCGACAGCCGAGCGGCCTTCCAGAACGATGCCGTCGATCGGAACCTTGTCGCCCGGCCGCACCCGCAAGGTGTCGCCGACATGCACGTCGTCGAGAGAAACCTCCTCGTCGCTGCCGTCATCGCGCACGCGGCGAGCCGTCTTCGGCGCGAGATCGAGCAGCGCCTTGATGGCGCCCGAGGTGGCCTCGCGCGCGCGCAGCTCGAGCACCTGGCCGAGCAGCACCAGCACGGTGATGACGGCGGCGGCCTCGAAATAGACCGCCACAGTGCCGCCCGCCCCGCGGAACGCGGATGGGAAGACGCCGGGCGCGAAGGTGGCGACGACGCTATACGCATAGGCGACGCCGGTGCCCATGGCGATGAGCGTGAACATGTTGAGGTTGCGCGTGACCAGCGACTGCCAGCCGCGCACGAAGAACGGCCAGCCCGCCCACAGCACCACCGGCGTGGCAAAAGCAAACTGGATGTAGCTCGACATCGCCGGGTCGATCCAGTGCATGCCGGTGAGATGCGTGCCCATTTCCAGCGTGAAGACCGGCAGCGTGAGTATGAGGCCGACCCGGAACCGCCGCGTCATGTCGGCAAGTTCGGGGTTCGGGCCCGTGTCGGACGTCACCAGCTCCGGCTCGAGCGCCATACCGCAGATCGGGCACGAACCGGGGCCGACCTGGCGGATCTCGGGATGCATGGGGCACGTGTAGATCGTGCCTTCGGGCACAACCTCCGGCTCGCGCGCGCCGAGATATTTCTCCGGATCGGCGATGAACTTGGCACGGCAGCCGGCGCAGCAGAAATAGTAGGGGTGGCCCTGGTGATCGGCGCGGTGCTTGGCGGTGTGCGGGTCGACGTTCATGCCGCAGACCGGATCGGTGGCGCCGCCGGCACCGGCCTCCTGGCGTTGGTGGTGGTCGTGCTGGTGCTGTGCCGTCGCGCTCATTGTCTCACCTTGCGTCTTGCGCCATATACCCCTAGGGGGTATATAACGGCCATGCCCAGGGACAGCAAGACTGCGACCGTCAAAAGACTGAGCCGCATCGAGGGCCAGGTGCGCGGTCTCGCCCGCATGGTCGAGGACGACCGCTACTGCATCGACATCGTCACGCAGATCGGCGCGGTGCGGGCGGCGCTGCGGCGGGTCGAGGAGGAAATTCTGCGCGACCACGTCGCCCACTGTGTCGAGCACGCGATTGCCAGCGGCGACAAGACCGACCAGCGACGCAAGGTCCAGGAACTGATGGACGTGATGGGCCGGGCGGGCCGCTAGCTGGACTGACCGTATTTTTCCCGCGCCAGCTTTGCGCCGGCGCCGAGCGCCAGCAGCTTCGCTTCGGCGATGTCGCGCCGCATCGGTGCCATGCCGCAATTGGTGCACAGGACGATGTGCTCCCTGGGAACGTGCCGCATCACTTCATCGATGACGCCGACGATCTCCTCCGGCGTCTCCACCGTGTCGGTGGCGACGTCGATGACGCCGATCAGCACATCCTTGCCGTCAAGCAGCGACAGCAGATAGAGCGGCACGTGCGAGTGAATGCATTCGACCGAAACCTGGCCGATTTTGCTTTTGGCCAGCGCCGGAAAGATCTTTTCGTATTGCCGCCATTCGGCGCCGAGTGATTTTTTCCAGTCGATATTGGCCTGGATACCGTAGCCGTAGCAGATGTGAACGGCGGTCGTGCATTTGAGGCCGGCGATGGCGCGCTCCAGCGCCTCGATGCCCCAGCCGGTTACCTCATCCATGAACACGTTGAAGGCCGGTTCGTCGAACTGGATGACGTCCACCCCGTCCCGCTCCAGCGCGCGCGCTTCCTCGTTCAGCAGGTCGGCAAAGGCAAAAGCCATCTTCACCTTGTCGCCGTAACGCGCGTCCGCGATCGTGTCCGAAATGGTCATCGGGCCGGGCAGGGTGATCTTCAGTTGCCGCTGGGTATGGGTGCGCGCCTCGCGCGCCTCGGTGTCGTGCACGCGGCCTTTCAATGTCAGCCTGCCGCGCACCACCGGCACCATCGCCTTGTAGCGGTCGGCGCGGATTCCCATCTCGACCTTGTTGGCGAAATCGATGCCGTCGACATATTCGAGGAAACCGTGCACGAAGTGCTGACGTGACATTTCTCCGTCGCCGACGATGTCGATTCCGGCGTCTTCCTGCAGCTTGACGGCCAGAACGGTGGCGTCGAGCTTGGCCTGCGCCAGATCATCGCCGCTCATGCGCCATTGCGGCCACAGCTTGTTCGGCTCGGCGAGCCATGATGGCTTTGGCAGGCTGCCGGCGATGGTCGATGGAAAAAGCATGAGGTATCCCCCGGACTGTACTTGAATGGCGTGAGGCAGGAGACCGGCTGCCGGAAGCGGTGATCAGGCGCTGAAACGGTCGGGCGGATGCCAACTATAAAGCCAATCCTGCCGCGCGAGCAGTCTTTCGCTGCCCAACAATCGCATGCCCATGTTGCGAATGACCGCTTCCGGACCGGTCAGCCCGTAGATGCGGCCCTGCTTGCGCGACATCTGCTGCACGCGCCCGGTGCGGTGGCGACGCAGCAGCTCGTAGTGGCGCAGCGCCGCGGCCGGATCATTCTGGTGCCGGGCGAGGCTGTCGGCCAGCACCACCGCGTCCTCGATCGCCATGCCGGCTCCCTGCGCGAGGAAAGGCAGTGTCGGGTGGGCGGCGTCCCCGATCAGAGTCACCGGCCCGATGCCGCCGCGGAACGGGACGCGGCGTTCGAACAGCGCCCATTTCTTCCACTGCTCCGGCAGCGCGATCATTGCGCGCGCCATCTCATGCCAGGCGAAGCGATCGAAGTGGCGCAGGATCTCGGCGCGATCGCCGTCTGCGGTCCAGCCCTCCTTGTTCCACTCATCGAAGACGATGCCGACGACGTTGACGAGCTGTCCGCCCTTGACGGGATAGTGCACGAGGTGGGCGTCAAGACCGAGCCAGAGGTGCACCAGCGGCTCGCGGAATACGGACGGCACGCTGTCAGCCGGCACCAGTGCGCGCCAGGCGGTGCGATGTGCGAAGTCCGGTGGCCGCTGGCGGCGCAGCCGCGCGCCGATGGTGGACCAGATGCCGTCCGCGCCGACCAGCGCCATGCCGCGCTCGTCGATCATCGTCTTCTGGTGGCGGCCGAGCACGGAGACGCCGTTGACGTGGGCGGCGAACTCCTCCACGCGCACGCCCAGCTTGAGGTCGACGTCGGGTGTGGCCTGGGCGGCCGCGGCCAGCGCCGCCTGCAGGTCGCCGCGATGGACGATCCAGTAGGGGGCGCCGTAGCGCCGCTCCGCCATGCTGCCCAGCGGCACCCGCGCAATCTCGCGCGCGGAGCCGCCGCTCATCACGCGGATCGCCTCCGGCGTCGTCACCGATGACGCCAGCCACTGATGCAGGCCGAGCGCGATCAGCACGCGCGTGGCGTTGGGCGACAGCTGGATGCCGGCCCCGGCCTCCTGCAACACCGGTGACTGCTCGAGCACGGTGGCGCGCAGGCCCGCACGCGCCAGCGCCAGTGCCGCGGTCAGACCGGCAATGCCGCCGCCGGCGACAATGACATGGCGTGTGGACGCCACCGCGATGCTCCGGCGCGGTTCAGGCGGTTTCGGTCAGGGGCAGCGCGCATTCCGGCGGCCTTGCCGCATGCGGATCGAGCTTCGCATCGAACCGGTAGAGCGTCGAACAATAGGGGCAGACGATCTCGCCTTCCTCGCCCATGTCGAGGAACACGTGCGGATGATCGTAAGGTGGCGTTGCGCCGACACACATGAACTCCTTGGCGCCGATCTCGATCACCGGCACGCCGGGATCGTTGTGGAAGTGGGGAATGACGTGCTCGGCCATGAGAAATCCTCGTCGGGCCGCACCTCGCAATGCGGCACATTTTCGGGCGGCACCATAGCGACACGGCTTCGCCCTGCCTAGATATGTCGCCGGTTGCCAACCCTGAATGCCGCGCGGGCGGAACGCGTGGAAATCGCGGCGTTTTCGTTGCGCGGACTAGCCGCAAATGGAGCTATCCTCATCTTCGCGATTCGCGGAGCCCTGCATGCGTGATGCAACAGGATTCGCGCCGCCGGAACTGCGCCGGCAATGGCGCGCCGAAGCCATGGCACGCGCAGGCGGGCCGGTGCGAACGCCACAGCCGAATCCTCCGGCGGATTCGTCGGAACCGGGAACCGCGCGCGATCCACGCATCGCGCCGGCCCTGCTGGCGGTCGCGTTGCTGGCGGCGCTCGCCGTCTGGCTGGTACCGCGCGGGCTCGAAGCGCAGGCGCTGCTGTCCATCGAGAATGACCCGGCTCGCATGGCCGGGCGCGTGCTCGACGAGAAATTCAATGCCGACGTGGCCGAACGCGAGATCAACGCCGCCCTTGCCAATGATGATGCCGATCTTGCCAGAAGCTTTTCCGACCTCGCCGCTTCACGCCAGGTCGCTCTCGATCCGGCGCTGACTCAACGGGTCGATGCCGCGGTGGCGGAAGCCAACTCTGCCGAACGCGCCATGAAAAGCTTTGCCTACGGTTTCGTCACCGGCATACCGGATGACGGCGCAGCGCTTGCCGGAACCGCGGTCGGCGACCTGTTTGTGTTTGGCGATATTCGCGACGCCGTGCGCGAAGGCGGCAACCTCGCGCTGGGGCGGCCCGCTGACGAATTGATCCTCGGGCTGGCATGCGTTGGCCTGGCCATCACCGCCGGCACCTATGCCACGCTCGGCACGGCTGCACCCGTGCGTGTCGGCCTTTCGCTCGCCAAGGCGGCACGCAAGGCCGGCCGTCTCGGCGGCGGCCTCGCCGTCACCATGGGCCGCATGGTGCGCAACGTGGTGGACTGGAGCCGCCTGAAAAAGGCAGTCACCGGCATGTCGGTGACCCAGCCCGCGCTCGCGATCCGCGGTGCACGCGAGGCAGTGAAAGTGCGGCGTGCCCGCGGGTTGCTTCGTCTCGGCAACGACGTCGGTACCATTCAGGCCAAGGCCGGCACCCGCGCGGCGCTCGATGGATTGCGCATCGCGGAGACGCCGCGGGAGATGTCGCGCATTGCAAGGCTGGCGGAAAAGGAGGGCAGCCGCACCCGCGCCATTCTCAAGCTGGCCGGCCGCGGTGCCATTGCACTGTCGGTGGCCACGTTCAATCTTGGCGGCTGGATACTGGGTGCCCTGTTTGCCGTCTTCGCCTTCGTTTCCTCGCTCAAGAGCACGACAGAACGCGTGACCTTGCGCATCGTTCGCCGCCGCAAGGAGCGGCGGCGGCGGAAAGAGCATGCGCAATTCGCGGCCATGACCGCGCGCGGCTGATACGGCAAGTGCGGCGCCGCAATCCTTTCCACCATGTGAAAGGAACGCCGCGCGGTATTGTGCCGGTCGCCTGAAGGGCAGGAGAGCGGCACTTTTCTACTTTTGCTTGAAAAGTCCCACCACCCCATTCATCATGTCGTGCGCGACTGAGCACGCTTCGAATAACAAAGTTCGCAAACCAAAAATCATCACCTGCAAACCCGTTCGCAATGGCGGGCCGGAACGGGAGGTTCAAGTGAGCCGCGGCGTCGTCGGGTCGTCTGCGGTCCGGGTGCAGCCAACGATGCGGTTCGTTCGCGGCGCGCACGCGGTATTGTGCCCGGCGCGGACCCGGGAAGGATGCGCCGGAGCCTGTGACGGGAATAGCAGACTTCAGTCTTTGCCGGCGACCGTCCGGCGGGCGCGGTGTCCATGAACAGTGCGCAGGACTCCCGGCTGGTGGTGGACAATGCCTGCCTGCGTTATGGCGACCTCGAAGTTCTGTCCGAACTCAGCCTCCGTGTCGGCAACACCGAAATCGTCAGCATCGTTGGACCGTCCGGGTGCGGCAAGACCACGCTTTTGCGGTGCGTCGGCGGATTGAACCACCTCAATGCCGGCGAGATCCGCATCGAGGGGCAGCTGGTCGAGAAGCCTCTGCCGATCGTGTCGATGGTGTTTCAGCATTTCGGCCTGTTCCCGTGGAAGAACCTGTGGAGCAACATCGCCTACGGGCTGAAGCTGCGCCATGTGGACAAGGCCGAGACAGAGCGCCGTGTCGCCGACGCCATCGAACTGGTCGGTCTCAAGGGATTCGAGCGCGCCTATCCGCACCAGCTCTCCGGCGGGATGCAGCAGCGCGCAGGGCTGGCGCGCGCACTGGTCATGGAGCCGAGGGTGTTGCTGATGGACGAGCCGTTCTCGGCGATCGATGCGCAGACCCGCGAGCAGCTGCAGTTCGAATTGCTGCGCATCTGGGACCAGCGACCGACGGCGATGATGTTTGTCACCCACTCGATCGACGAGGCGGTGCTGATGGGCGATCGCGTGGTGGTGCTCGCCGGCCGGCCGGCGCATGTTCGCGCGGTGCGCCATGTGGAACTGCCGCGTCCGCGCGAGCGCAGCGTCGTTTCAAGCCCCGAATTCATCAATCTGCGGGAGCAGGTCTGGCACGACCTGTTCGATCAACCGGCAGGTAACGGAGCACGCGCGCGACAATAACCGTGCTCCAAACACAAGGGAGGAACTGACTTATGTTTAGGAAGTCCCTGTTTGCCGTTGCGTCCGCGATTGCGGTCGTAACGTTTCTGGCGCCCGGTAGCACAAAAGCCGAAGACATCAAGCTGACGGCGACCGCGATCGGACGGCCGCCGATCTTCTCCAACACCTTCGCCGATGTTGGCGAGGCGATGGGCTTCTGGAAAAAGGCCGGCCTCGACGTGACGTTCCGCTGGTTCCAGCGTGGCACCGATACCGCCAAGGCAGTTGTGACGGGCGATGCCGCCATCGGCTTCACGGCAACGCCGCCGGCGGCGAACCTGATCGCCTCCGGCGCCAAGATCAAGATCGTGGCCGGCATGCCAAACCAGGACTGGGTCATCGCCTCCGACGAGGCCAAGGACTGCAAGGACCTCAAGGGCAAGACGGTGGCCGCGGACGGCATCAACAACACGCGCTACCTGTACCTGCAATCCTATCTGGCGACCTGTGGACTGCAGATATCTGACGTCAAGGCGATCAACCTTGCCAACACGCCGCTGGTCAAGGCCGGCATCGCCAAGCAGGTGCACAGCGGCGTGTTCCACATCGACGAGCTGGCGCAGGTCGAGCACGCTACCCAGAAGTGGAACCTCCTGGACGTGCCGGCTTCGATCGCGGAAGGCCTGCACTACGCCGTGCTGGTTGCCAGCGACAAGGCGATCAAGGAGAACCGCGAAGGCCTCGTGCGCTTCCTGGTCGGCTGGATCGAAACCCAGAAGATGATGGCCAGCAAGGATCCGGCGACCATGAAGAAGTTCGCCGAGATCGCCGCCAAGGCCAAGAACGTCGACGAGTCGGTTGCGATGAACGCGGTCAAGGCCTTCCAGGCGAAGGACTACTGGGTCGACAACAACGGGCTCAACGAGAAGCAGATGATGAGCCAGGTCAACGAGCTGGTGAAGGTCGGCTCGATGAAGGCCAAGCCCCCGACCTACGCGGAGCTTGTCGACACCTCGCTTTACGCGGAAGCCGCCAAGCGCGTCGAAAAGATGGGCATGATGAAGAAGTAAGGCCGCGTTGACGGACGGAAGCGGGCGCTCGCGCATGGCAACACATGAATCGTTTGCCGGCCGCGCGAACCGCTTCCGTACCACCAACGCCTGGTGGATCCGGATTGCCTGCTACGTGTCGAGCATAGTTCTTCTGCTCGCCGCGTGGCAGGCCTTTGGCAACAGTTTCGGCGTCCTGTTTGTCCCCTTCACCACGACGATGCTGCGCCTGTGGGAGATGCTCGTCGACGGGCCGCTGCTGGCAGCGCTGTTCGTATCGGGCGAACTCTACCTGGTAACGCTTGTCTTCAATATCGTGGTCGGCGTTACGATCGGATTGCTGCTCGCACGCAGCAAGCTGATTTCGGCCGCGTTCGAGCCTTACGTCTACATTCTCTACGCGACGCCAACGATCTCGCTGGTGCCGTTTGTGTCGGTGTTGTTCGGCTTCGAGTTCTGGCCGCGCGTTGTGGTTTCGGTGCTGATCTCGATCTTCCCGATCCTGCTCGGTACGCTGGAGGGCGCGCGCAGCATTCCGCGCCAGCATCTCGACGTGGCGGCGATCTTCGGTTCCAACGAGCGCCAGCTCTGGCGCGACGTGATCATTCCATATGTCACGCCCTTCGCGATGACAGGCATCAAGCAGTCGATCGCGCTGTCCATGGTCGGCACGCTGGTGGCGGAATTCTTCCTCAATCCCGACGGCATCGCGGCGCTGATGCTGGAGGGAACGACCGTCGTCGATACGGCCAAGGTCATGGCGATAACGGTGTTCGTGGCCGCGATCGCAGTGGTGCTGGTCGGTATTGGCGAGCTTGTCGAGTGGTTTCTGGTGCGATGGCGACACTCAGCAGTGGGCTAGAAACGGGCGTCAATCGCCGCGCAGGTGCGGCAGCGGGCTGGTTGACGCGCGAACGCGTCGCGCCGGTCGTAGCCGGTCTGGCGATCCTCCTGGTCTGGGAAGTCGTGGTCGCCACGCAACTCCCGGACTTCGTGGCGCGGCCGAGCGGCATCATCATGGCTGTGCCGGAGACGGTATCGAGCAAGGAGTTCTGGTTCGACGTAGTTGTCACCCTGGGTGCGATCCTTGAGGGCGTCGTGATCGGCTCGGTAGCCGGCGTTCTGGTCGGCGTTGCCATGGGCCGGGTACGCGAGCTCAACTGGTTTCTCTCGACCTATATCCGCGCGCTCTATGCGCTCCCGCTCATTGCGCTGGTGCCGATCGTGATCATCTGGGTCGGTTATTCGTCGACTTCACGGCTGGTAATCGTCATCATCTCTGTCTTCCTGCCGGTTGCCGTGACCACGGCCGATGGCACCCGCGCCGTCTCCAGGGACTATATTGACGTGGGGCGGATGTTCGGTGCGCGCACGCACAACATGTGGTTCGGTATTGCCCTGCCGTCGGCCATGCCATTCATCGTGGCCGGAATCGAACTGGGTTTCGCCCGCGGCATCACCAATGCGATCGCCGTCGAGGTGCTGGCGAGCGTGCCTGGCATGGGCATGGCCGTGTTTACCAAATCGAACGAGCTCAATGAGAACGGTTCGATGGTCTACGTGGTGTGCCTGGCGATCTTCGCAGTCAGTGTGCGCGCGGGAATGATCCGCTTCCGTCACTGGCTGGCGCCCTGGTACCGGGGAGCCACCGGCTGATTTGCGTCCGTCGGCAATGCAGCTTATTTCAGCGTCATGCCCGGCCTTGCGCCGGGCATCCACGTCTTGGCGTCCGACCTGCGGCGGAGCCGTGAATGGCCGGGACAGGCCCGGCCATGACGGGTGAGGAGAGTCCATGCCGAGCTTCCGCAACGGTGATGTCGAAATAGCCTTTCTCGACGAGGGCGAGGGCGAGCCGGTCGTGCTCATCCACGGCTTCGCCTCCACCAAGGAGGTGAACTGGATCAATCCGGGTTGGGTTTCGACACTGGTCCGCGCGGGCAGGCGCGCCATCGCCCTCGACAACCGCGGTCACGGCGCATCGGGCAAGCTGTACGACCCGGCCGCCTACCACAGCGCCCTGATGGCCGGCGACGTGCGCGCGCTCATGGACCATCTCGGCATCGGGCGCGCAGACATCATGGGCTACTCCATGGGCGCGCGCATCGCGGCCTTTCTCGCCGTCGACAGTCCGGACCGCGTTCGCTCGGTCGTGATCGGCGGGCTTGGCATCCGCCTGATCGGCGGCGTCGGCCTGCCGGTAAACATCGCCGATGCGCTCGAGGCGCCGTCGCTGGCCGATGTTTCCGATCCGACAGGGCGAACGTTCCGCTCGTTCGCCGAGCAGACCAGGTCCGATCTGAAGGCGCTTGCCAGTTGCATCCGCGGTTCACGGCAGACCCTGAGCCACGATCAGGTCGCGGCGATCGATGCGCCGGTGTTGATCGCGGTGGGAACCAGGGACGAGGTGGGAGGTTCGGCGGAAGAGCTGGCCGCTCTTATCACCGGCGCGCGGTATTTGCCGATTCCGGAACGCGACCACATGCTGGCGGTTGGTGACAAGGTGTTCAAGCAGGGCGTGCTGGACTTCCTTAACCAACGCCCCTGACGCGCGCCTTCCGGAACAACAATTTTGCGACAAGATCATGCGCAAACGAGGTTATTCCTGCCCAAGCCATGCGCGATACGCATTGGCGGTATCGTGACGGCGTCCGATATGTGCTAAACGGAAGTCCGCAAGGGAGCAGCGCGAGAGGCGCCGGGAGAAGACGTTCATGCCCCAATACCAGACACGGCCGGCCAAGGGTCTCGACAAGGTTGACCCGGTATGGGCGCGCGTCCGCCATGAGGCGGAGGACGTGGCGCGCCACGAGCCCGAGCTCGCCACCTTCATCTACGAGAACGTCCTGCATCATGACTCGCTGGAAGCTGCCGTGGTCCACCGCGTCAGCCAGCGGCTGGATCATGCCGACGTGTCGGCCGAACTGATCCGTCGGGCATACCTCGATGCGCTCGAGGACGCGCCGGAACTCGGCGATGCATTCCGCGCCGATATTGTCGCGACTGTCGACCGCGACCCGGCCGCCAACCGCTGCATCGAGCCGGTGCTGTATTTCAAGGGGTTCCACGCCATCCAGACATTCCGTCTGTCCCACTGGCTGTACGGCAAGGGCCGCAAGGACTTCGCGCTCTACCTGCAAAGCCGTTCCTCGGCCGTGTTCCAGTGCGACATCAACCCGGCGGCCCGCATCGGCCGCGGTATCTTCCTCGACCATGCCACCGGTCTGGTGGTCGGCGAGACCGCGGTCATCGAGGACGACGTTTCCATTCTGCATGGTGTCACTCTCGGTGGCACCGGCAAGGAGCACGAGGACCGTCATCCGAAGATCCGCCGCGGCGTGATGATCGGCGCGGGCGCAAAGATCCTCGGCAATATCGAGGTCGGCCATTGCGCGCGCATTGCCGCCGGCTCGGTGGTCATCAAGCCGGTGCCGCACAATACGACGGTGGCCGGCGTGCCGGCCAGGGTTGTCGGCGAGGCTGGCTGCCCGGAGCCTTCGCGCGCCATGGACCAGATGCTCTACGGCATCATGCTTGACGGCTGACCACGCGGCCGCTTGACGCTTGCGCCCGGGCGTGTGATCGGGCAAGGAGGCCCCGCCCTGTCAAAAAGGAGCGGCCCGTTGAACGTCCAGGAAGTCAGGCAACTCGACGCGTATCTGAAGAAACTGTTCGGCAACAACGAATTGCGCGTGGTGCCGAAATCGGACGGTACCGCAGTGGTGTTCGTTGGCGACGATGATCTGGGCGAGTTGACCGCCGACGACGAGGAAGGCGAGCGCTCCTACAATTTCCGCATGGAGATCCAGCTCGGCCAGGATCCGGCCATCCAGCCCGTGCCGGCGCTCAATGCCTATCTTCGCGAGCGTTTGGGCAACGAGAACATCCGCGTGGTGACGCGGCCCAAGAAAATGGATTCGCTCGAAGCCTATCTGGGTGAGGAGTTCATCGGCGTGCTGTTTGTCGAGAACGAGAGAGGCCACCGCTCCTACATCCTCGAACTGCCGATTCTCGACGTCGATCTGGTCGACGGCTAGCCCGGCCGCGGGTGGAGCCGCTTCAGGAGCCGGTCGATTCCTGAAACCACGTCGCGCCAGCCGGACAGCCAGTCGCGCGGAAAGCGGAAGGTCAGGTCAGCGGCGCCAATGCGCCGTTCCAGCAGGCATATGCCTGAATTGCCGACGCCCTCGCGCGAACAGCGGGCGAGGAAATGGTCGGGCGCAGTCTCGTCGAAGATCAGTTCCTCGCCCTGATAAGGCGTGCCGTCGCGGAACACGCGTGCAATCAGGCCGGCGGGCGCCGCCACCGTGTCGTTCGACAGGTACCGCGGATAGATTGTCTCCACGCGCTCCTTCAGCGGCAATGTGCCGTCGCCGACCTGCACCGTCACGAACAGGCGGTCGTTGGGATCGAGCGGCGCGTCGACCCTTGGTTTGTGCGCGGGATCGGGGGGCAGCAGCGACGGCCACAGGTAGACAAGATCAATGCGCTCCTGCGTTCCCGGACGACGCTGTACGCTTCGGCGGATGGCCGCCGGCTCGACGTTGAACGAGGTGCCGGCGACGACGATCGGCAGCGACGGCGCATCGAGCGACACCGGGACGTCCGGCCAGCGCGGCCACAGCACGTAGGCGACATAAAGCGTCGCACAGAAGGCGGTGCCGGCAAACACGAGCAGGGGCGCGGTCAGCGGACCAGGCCTGCCGCGACGGCGGCGCTGCGAACGCTGTGGTTTGGCCTGCTGCTGGGCGAGAAAAGCCATTGTCCCCGTCGGCTCGCTGCGGTGAAACGAATCGCAGCCGATTATGCCACGGCCGCACATGCTGCCTGCCGGGAAGGGCGTTAACTATTGATTAAGGATTGGCTGGCGCGTGCCCCGCGCCTGCTGCATTGAGTCCGCCGGTCTCGCGTTGAGGGGGCGTGATGTCGGCAGAATCCCTGCAAATGCTGCTGGCGCTGGCGCTCGGTTTCGCCGTCGGCGGCGCATGCTGCTCGGGCTATCGTCTTGCCACCAGCCGGCTGCCAAGCTTCAGCGCGCTGGAATCCGGCCCCAGCGCAGGCACCTTCGCCATGGTCCCGCTGCTGGTCGTGGGCGCGCCGTTCCTGATCATGCGCAACACGCTCATCGGCCGCCGGCAGGAACGGCGCCGCTTCGAGTTCGTATTCCTCGCCACGCTGATCGCCGGCTTCTGGAGCCTGATGTCGGGTCTCGTGCTGGTGACGACGCTGCAGGCATGCGGCGTTCTGATCGCCTGACCCGCTTCCATCGATCGTCGTCTTCAGGCAAGTTCCCTCGCCTTAACGGAGGCGGGAGTGCCGATCTACGAACTCGACGGGCAGGCGCCGGAGTGTCCCGGCGATGGTGAGTACTGGGTGGCCGATACCGCCACGCTGATCGGCCGCGTGCGGCTCAGGGCGGAAACGAGCGTCTGGTATGGCGCGGTGCTGCGCGGCGACAATGAATGGATCGAGCTTGGCGAGCGCTCGCAGATCCAGGACAATGCGACGCTGCATACCGACCCGGGTTTTCCGCTGACCATCGGCCGCAGCTGCGTGATCGGCCACAACGTGATCCTGCATGGCTGCACCATCGGCGACAACAGTCTGGTCGGCATGGGCGCGATCATGCTCAATGGCTCCCGCATCGGCGCCAACTGCCTGGTCGGCGCCGGTGCCGTGGTCACCGAAGGCAAGAGCTTTCCCGACAATTCGCTGATCGTCGGCGCGCCGGCACGCGTGGTGCGCACGGTCGACGAAAAGACGGCGGCGATGATCCGCGGCGGCGCCGACATCTATGTCAACCGCTTCAAAAGATATGCAAAGGGCCTGAAACGCATCGATTGATGCGCGGACACCCCGTCGCACTGTCTCGCAAAAAGGTGCGGCCGGGCCCTGGGGGAGGCCCGGCCGCTCGCGAACCCGGTCGGGGACGGGGAGGGGTGGGGACGTGACCGGGAGCGCGATGTCGGTGTCCGGAGTTGTGCGAGACCGCCCTTGTGAGAACCCCTCCGCGGGCGCGCAGCGTGGCTAGCGTGCCGAGACGGTCGGCGGCGCCGCACGCGGCTCGCCGAGCGAGACCCAGATGTTGGGATTGACTTGCGACTGCCGCTTCACGAAGCGATAGCCGGTCCTGTTCCACGGCAGGACTTCGGGTTCCTGGTTGTCGAGAACGAACTCGCCGCGGTTGGTCTTGACCGTGAGCACCGCGTGACCGTCGCCTTTCTTGTCGCGAACGACAGTGATCAGCAGCGCCTCACGCGGCCAGCCCGCCTGCATCAGCATGCGGCGCTTGAGCAGCACGTAGTCCTCGCAGTCGCCATAGCCGTCGTCGGGGTAGTTCCAGTTTTCGACGACGCCCCAGTGCTCCTGGTCGGTAATCGGCTTGATCGCGCCATTGACCCAGGCATTGACCTTGACCAGGTCGTTCCAGGCCTTCGGCGACAACACGACGTCACGCGGAGTCGCGCGTTTGCCGTCGCATTCGCGCCCGTTCTCGACACAGAATTCGATCCAGCCGATCGGCGCGCGGGTGTTGGCGCCGACCGAGGCAAAGACCGGACGTACGTCCGGCAATCCGGATCGCATGGCCAGCCGCTGCGCAGACGCAGCGGAAGCCGACGCGGCGGCCGTAGCCGCCGCGCAGGCAATGACCCAGACGCCCGTGGTCCTCAGAAGTTGTTTGATACGCCCGCCCATATTGTGGTCCCTTCCCGTCTTGTTGGGACCACAATTGCCACAAACATTTTGCCCCGCCGCTAAATCAGGGAAGTAGTTTTGAAGAGAACCAGAATAAAGAGAGAGACGAATACTGTAAAAAGTTGAACTGTATTTGATTAAAATCGTACTGAATACAATTTGATTAAAATCTTATCGATCGATCGACTTGCGCCTGTTCGACGGGCTTGTCCGGCGATCACGGCTTTTCGCGGTCGTGGGAGGTCTCGTCGTTGACCGCGGCATAGGCCGTTGCGGCCGCAATCCTGCCGGCGGAGGGCTCCGCAGGCGCGGGGAGATCGCCGGTCCCCGTTTACCGGCCGGTCACCCTATTGGCCGGTGACGTTTTCTTCGATGAAGTCGGGGTGCTGCAGGCGGGTGAATTCGACCGCAAATCCGTCGTCGATGTGACGGACCACCCGTCCCTGGGCCTTGCCGACAGTGACGGCGGCGCCGACCGCCGGGCGCAGCTCCGGCGCGATCGAAATTGCCGCGCCCGACTGCGAAAGGTCGATGATGCGGCAGGACACGTTGTTGCCGTTGGGCAGGATCAGCCGGGCAAACGGGTTGCGCGGGGTGAAGCGGCCGTGGCGCCGGTCTTCCGGCAGATTAAGGATGTGCCGGTTGGCCAGCCAGGTGAGCTGTGCGGCCAGCTTGTCGCGCTTGCGCGACGTGGCCGCAATGGACATGGCGAAGCCGTTTTCGATCTTGCGGGCGATGACGCCCTCGAGGCGGCCAAGATGGTCGACATAGGCGATCACCCGTTCGCCCGGATTGCCCACCACCGGCGCCACCAGCGCCATCCCGCCCGGCGACATATTCACGACCTGACAAGGAAATTCGCGGCGATCCGCCAGCATGTAGCGTCCCAGCAGGTTCACCTTGACCCGCTGGTGCCGCCGGCGCTCCTCCGCCAGCGGCAGGAACTTCGTCTTTGTCTGTGGCATCGCCATGTGCGGGCAGAGACTCCGGGGCGCAGGCGCCGGTCCTCTGACCCTATGGTGGTAGTATTAACGGCGCGTTAGCCGGTCCGTTCTCCGGGCGGGACCTCGCGGCCGCCGGTGTAGACGACAAATCCGTGGCGTAACCGGCCACCTTCCGGTGCACCCAGAAGATCCGGCATGGAATAGTGCTCTATATCGGCGCCGACATGACGCAATGTGCCGAGTTCGAGATCGGTGACCGGCTTTTCGCCGAGCCAGTACGGCGGCACCAGCGGCGCCAGCACGCCCAGGGCACGGGTGCGGGCGTGGCCGCTGCGCGCGAGCGGCAGCAGGAGAAGTTCCAGATCCACTTCGTCACCATCGCCGGCACGGCCGGTCAGGCCCGCGACCGCGCCGATCGTCTCGTTGGTGACGATAGTGAGCAGTTCGGTGATTGCCGGGCGGCTGGCCTCGCTCCACAGGCCGGCGAAGGTCTCGCCCTTGAGCTCGTGACAGAACAGGGCGCAGACGCGGGTGCCCGCAAGCCGGAAGCGGAGCTGGTCGACAAAATCGGCTGACAGCATGAGGGTATCACCGAGCGCATGCCGAATGGCGACCGGATCGATGTCGGTGCGCTCCGGCGCCGGACGCTGTCCGCGCTTTTCATTCCAGTAGGCGTACACGGCCTTCGAGGATTTGTGTTTCATATCGCCACCTGTTCCACCGCGAGACGCTGCCGACAGTGGTGTGCCTCTTCGGGACACCTGTGCCGGCTTGCCGCCGCGCTGGGGTCGGTGGAGCAGGGGCCGTGCCGCGCCGTGCCCCTGCGGTTCCGCTTTGCGGGTTAGTGTTAAAAACGCAATCTCGTTGGCAGACGGAGCGAGCCCGGCTAACTTTGCAGCGATCACACACGCGGCACTTGTTCAGAGCCACGGGCAGACGCAGTGACGAGATGCGCGCCGATACGCCGCGCAAGTCCTGTGCCAACGCGGTTCGAAGGAGGGCGAAAGCCCTCCTTTTCTTTTGGCCGTTCCGGCTTTCCGGTCTCCGGCATTTCGGGTTGCGACGCGGGCCTCAAGGGCGTAACTGGAGCCCTCCCCACCGGATTGTTCCCGTGCAACACCATCGCGAGCCGCTGTTCAATATTCCATCGGTCGTCGTGGTCGTCGTGGCGCTGCTGGCCCTGATCCATGCGGTGCGGACGTTGCTGCTCACCCAACAGCAGGATTTTGAACTCCTCCTCACATTCGCTTTCATTCCCGCCCGCTACGACTCGTCGCTGGTACTTGGTGGTGTGCTGCCGGGTGGCGCGGCGGCGGAAGTCTGGACATTCGTCAGCTACTCGCTGCTGCATGCGGACTGGACCCATTTCGGTGTCAATGCGATCTGGCTGCTGCCATTCGGCAGCGCGGTGGCACGGCGATTTGGCACGTGGCGCTTCGTGATTTTTTTTATGGTGACGGCCGCAATCGGCGCAGCGACGCATCTCGCCACGCATCCTCATGATACCGCACCGATGATCGGCGCCTCGGCTGCGATCTCCGGCACCATGGCAGCGGCGATGCGTTTTGCCTTCCAGCGCGGCGGTCCGCTGAGTTTCTGGCGCACCGGCGAGGACGTCGACTACCGGGTACCGGCGTTACCGCTCAGCGGCGTGCTGCGCGAACCGGCCGTGCTCGCGTTCCTCGCCGTCTGGTTCGGGATCAATTTTCTTTTCGGATTGTGGTCACTGCCGATCGGCGGGGACGACCAGGTGGTCGCCTGGCAGGCGCATATCGGCGGCTTTCTCGCTGGTCTGCTGCTTTTTTCCTGGTTCGATCCGAAACCCGAGCTGCCGCAATTCGACGATTTTGGTGCAACGCGGCATTAGCCCATGCGTCATTGTCGTCGCTGGTCTGTACGCATTCCATCTTGACGAAACCGGTGCGACGGCAGGATCGTTCATGCACGACCCGGAGTCGTGGATGCCGCGCAATGCGCGCGGGTTCCACGCGCGAAGGAGGCTGCCATGAACGTGAAGATGATTCTGGCCGCCAAGAACTTGGGCGGCGACGTCATCTGCATCGAGCCGACGGCAGATCTGGCCAGTGCGGCCAGGCTGCTGTCGAAGCACGGCATCGGCGCGGTGCTGATCCTTGGCGCAGGAGGGCGCCTCAGCGGCATATTATCGGAGCGTGACATCGTGCGCGCCGTATCGGAAAGCGGTGCCGATGCGCTTCGGCTGTCCGTCGGTCAAGTCATGACGCGAAATGTCGCGACCTGCAGCGAGCAGGACACCGTTTCCGAACTGATGGAGCGGATGACGGCAGGCAAGTTCCGCCATTTGCCCGTGCTGCGCGACGGAGAACTGGTCGGACTGGTGTCGATCGGAGACGTGGTCAAGCAGCGGCTGGAGGAGATCGAACGCGAAAGCGAGGCCATGCGGGACTACATCCGCAGCGCCTGAGCGTCTTATCCGGCGGTTCCGTTGGGTCCGTATGCCTGCGACAGGGCAGCCACCGCCTCGTTGATCGCGTTGATCGATTTTTCAGCCGCTTCGGCGCCCGTGCCGATGGCTTCGCCGCCGCGATGAAAGTCGAACCAGCCGATCTGCCCGAGGCGGGGACTGATGAGCACGTCAGGCGGGTCGCCGGCGAGCCGCGCGCGGGTGATGCGGTCCTGCATGACGTTGAAAGCCTCCACCATGACGGTGGGAATGCCCGGGCGTCCGCGCCGGCCGATCAGCTGGCGGCGCAGGAACCGGTCACGCGAAAACATGCTGCGGAATCCGTTTGCCTTCGGCGCGGTGGATGCGCCTTCGTCGGCGTCGTCGGATCCGTGACTTGCAATGATGGTACCGCGTCCGAACAGGTCCGCATTGAGATTGACGGCGATCACCAGTCGCGCGCCGAGCGCGCGGGCGGCCGATACCGGCACCGGATTGACCAGAGCGCCGTCAACCAGCCAGCGCCCGCCGATCAGCACCGGCGGAAAGATTCCCGGCAGCGCGTAGGAGGCGCGCAGCGCCTCGGCGAGGCGGCCGCGGGTGAGCCAGATCTCGTGACCGGTGTTGAATTCCGTGGCGATCGCGGCAAACCGGATCGGCAGGTCGTCGATGCGGGTGTCGGACAGCGCGATATCGAGCTGCTTGGCGAGATGCGTACCGCGGATCAGCCCGGAACCGGACAGGCTGATGTCGAGATGGCCGAGCACGCTGCGGACGGTGAGCCTGCGCGCCCAGGTCTCGAGCGTGTCGAGCTGGCGCGCGGCGTAGCAACCGCCGACGACGGCACCGATCGAGGTGCCCACAATGACGTCAGGCACAATGCCGTGGGCGGCCAGCGTGCGCACCACACCGATATGGGCAAATCCGCGTGCGGCGCCGCCGCCGAGGGCAAGGCCTATGCTCGGCCGGGTGGCCGCCGGCTGCAGAGGCGCAGTCGTGGCTTCGGCCGAGCGGTCGCCGTTGCGTGCACGCGCGAATAGCCCCTCGAATACCAAAACCGCATCTCCCCTTTGTCCCCGGGTCGATGATCGAACCGGGGCCGGCGCGGGACAAGGCGTTCACGCCATCATGGTGAAGAACTGCTGACGGAATCCTGTGACGGAAACGTGACGGGGCACGACCGGCGCAAGACCCGGTTAAGGTTAAGGCAGTCCTGTGCGCTACGCGGTCGGACGCTGCATGGCAAAGACACTCTCGACCACCGCGTATTCGTCGTAGCCGCAGCGGGCGATCGGCTTGAGCGCCGCGGTGTCGAGGCGGCCGTCGACGATGAAGCGGTCGTCGATGTGCACCCCGATCACCTGGCCGAACACCACGTGGCAGTCGACGGGTTCGTGGTCAAAGGTCTCCATGGCGACGATCCTGACCAGCCTGCATTCAAGTGCGCAGGGGGAAGCGGCGACGCGCGGCGGCTTGACCAGGCGCGACGGCGCAGGCGCAAGGCCGGCCCGCTCCATCTCGCTGACCCCGCGCGGCAGCGGCGCAGCCGTGGCGTTCATCGCCTCGCGCAGGTCCCAAGTGGCGAGGCTGCAGACGAACTCGCCCGTTTCCGCGATGAAGCTGACCGAGTCCTTGCGGCCCTCGCTGGCGAACATCACGAGATTGGGACGGCTGTTGACGCCGTTGAAGAACGAGTAGGGCGCGAGGTTCACCTGGCCGGCCAGGCTGACCGAGGTGACCCAGCCGATCGGACGCGGCGCGACGATCGCCTTGAAGGGATCGAAGCGCAGGCGGGACTGATCGCGCTTGTCAGGCTCGTAGAACATCGGGTCCCCGGCGGGTCATCCCTGGAAGCGGGTGACGATATCGGCGAGCCTGGGCCGCTCGCGATCCTCGGGCGGCCTTGCCGGCCGGCCGATATGGACGAAACCCGCGATGCGTTCGTTCTCGGCCAGTCCGAGCTTGTCGAGGACACGCCGGTCATAGGCGTACCATTCGGTGATCCAGCTCGCCGCGTAACCCAGGGCATAGACCGCGGTGACCAGATTCATGGCCGCGGCGCCGGCCGACAACTGCTGCTCCCACTCCGGAATTTTCACATGCGGGGCCGCGCGGCTGACCACGGCAATGACCAGCGGCGCGCGCGCCAGCCGCTTGCGTTCGAAGTCGAGCTGGTCGGCTGTGGCGTCCGGGTGGTCCGCGCGGAACACTTCGAAAATGGCGTCGCCGGCGGCGTTCCGCGCCTCTCCCGCAAACACGATGAAGCGCCATGGAGTAAGCTTGCCGTGATCAGGCACGCGCGACGCAATCGCGAGCAAGGTCTCGATCTCGGCTTCGCTGGGAGCGGGGCCGTTCAGTTCGATCGGCTTGACCGATCGGCGCGTCTTGAGCAGTTCCAGGGCGTCGGGCATTCGCGTCCTCGAAATCGGAAGGCTGGCGACTAGCACAGCCCCTGCGGAGTGACAAACCCGCCCGCTGCATTCACGGCGCTTGCCTGAACGGCCTGCCGAATTCCTTTTCGTAGTCCTGTTCGTCCCACACCCCGATGAGGATGCCGGGCGGCTCGCGCCCCGCCATGGTGTTGACCCGTTCGGGCGAGACCGTGATGCGGTTATGATGCTTGCGCGCCCAGGTAAATATGGCGTCGGCAAGTCGCGTGCGCTCGGCCTCGTAGGCAGGATCGGCGCCGAGATCGTTGAGTTCCTCCGGATCGGTCTCGAGATCGAACAGCATCGGCCGGAAGCCTTCGCAGTGCACGAATTTCCAGCGCGTGTCGCGCACCATGATCAACCGCGCCTCGGCCTCGTCGATGCCGAGAGAGACGCGGGCGCGGCGGGTGGCATAGTCGTATTCGGAGATAACGTAGTCGCGCCACTTCTCCGGCGGTCGCGTGCTGTGCAGGAGCGGGCTCAGCGTACGCCCCTCCAGGATATGCGGCTTGGCTTCGCCGCCGAAGAATTCGAGAAAGGTCGGTGCAAGATCGATTCCTTCCACCAGTTCCGCGCGTGCGGTGCCACGCGTCGCGTCGGCTTCGGGGCGCGGGTCGTAGATGATCAACGGCACGCGCACCGACTGCTCGAAGAACAGGTCTTTCTCGCCCATCCAGTGGTCGCCGAGATAGTCGCCGTGATCGGAGCTCATGACGATCATGGTGTTGTCCATGAGCCCGCGCTTTTCCATGTAGGCAAACAGGTTGCCGAGCTGATCGTCCATCTGCTTGATCAGGCCCATATAGGCGGGAATGACGCGTTCGCGCACCTCGTCGCGTGAGAAGGCGCGGCATACGCGTGTCTTCTGATAGGCGGCATACACCGGGTGATCGCTCTGGCGCTCGGCTTCGGAACGCACCGGCGGCAGGATGTGCTCGGGCCCGTACATGTTGTGGTAGGGCGCGGGCACGATATAGGGCCAGTGCGGCTTGATGTAGGAAAGATGGCAGAGCCACGGCTGGTCGCCGGCCGCCGCCATGAAGTCCATCGCCCGCCGCGTCATGTAGGGCGTCTCCGAATGTTCGTCGGGAATGCGCGCCGGCAGATTGTCGTAGCGCAGCAGCCAGCCGGACAGGATTTCACCGTCGTCGCCTTCCGCCGAGTTTGCCCATTCCTCCCAGGGGTTGCGGCCCAGGAAGCCTTTCTGCCGAAGATAGTTGTCGTAGGGCGGGTCGGGATCGTAGGGGCCGTCGGGATGGAGTCCGTCATCCCGCTCGAACGGCTCGAAGCCGCATTCCGACAGCAGCACGCCGATCGGCGATGCGGGGTCGATGCCCAGCCACTCCATGCCTTTCGTGTCGGGAGTCATGTGGGTCTTGCCGACCAGCGCGGCGCGCACGCCGAGCGGGCGCAGGTGATCGCCCAGCGTCGGCTCGCCGACGCGGAGCGGAAAGCCGTTCCAGGTCGAGCCGTGCGAGCGGCAATAGCGTCCGGTGTAGTAGCTCATGCGCGACGGTCCGCAGAACGGCGACTGTACGAAGGCGGCGTCAAAGCGCACGCCCCTGGCCGCCAGCGCGTCGAGATGCGGCGTCTGCAGATGCGGGTGCCCGTAGCAGGACAGGTAATCCCAGCGCAGCTGGTCGGCCATGATCCAAAGCACGTTCTTGGCAGCAGCCATTCTTCTGTCTCCAGGTCGCTGGCGCGCCGTTTGCACGGCGGCGGTGAGCTACATCAGTTTCGGCAGAAACGTCGCAATGCCCGGCAACAGGAAGATCAGGAACAGCGCGACGAGGATTGCGGCGATAAAGGGAGTGACACCGGAAAATATCCGTACCAGCTGGATATCCGGCATCACCGCCTTCACCACAAAAACGTTCATGCCGATCGGCGGCGTGATCAGGCCCAGTTCGGTAACGAGAACGACGACGATTCCGAACCAGATCATGTCGATGCCGGAGTCATACAGGGCCGGCAGGAACACGGGGACCAGCAGAAGGAGGATGCCGATCGATTCGAAGATCATGCCCATGAGAATGGCGATGAGGACGACGGCGATCACCAGGCCGGTCGGCGAGAGGTGCAGCGAGTCAACGAGATCCAGCAGGTCGTAGGGCATGCCCGACAGGTTGATGAACTGCGCAAAGACGAGGGCGCCGAAAATCACGATGAACAGCGTCGCCGTCGTGCGCGCCGCTTCGGCCAGGGTGCTGATCCATTCGTCCAGCGTTCGCAAATGCCCGCGGGTGAGGGAGATCAGCGCGGCGCCGAAGGCGCCGATGCCGGCCGCTTCGGTGGGCGTGAAGATGCTGCCGTAGATGCCGCCGAGGACGAGCGTGAAGAGCCCGAGCACCGGCCATACCACCCGCAGGGACTGCCGCGCGACTTCCGGATCGAGCGGATCGCCGGCGGGCCCGTGCTCCGGATGCTGCCAGACCGTGAACCAGACCGCGCCGAGGAACAGCCCCACCAGCAGGAGGCCGGGCAGCACGCCGGCAATGAAGAGCTTGCCGATGTCCTGTTCGGCGACGATGGCGTAGATGACGAGCGGCACCGACGGAGGAATCATGATTCCGAGCGTGCCGCTTGATGCGACCGAGCCTGCGGCCAGACTGTCGCTGTAGCGATACCGGCGCATCGGCGGGATTGCGACCTTGGTCATGGTTGCCGCCGTCGCCAGCGACGAACCGCAGACGGCGGAAAATCCCGCGCAGGCGATCACCGTCGACAGCGCGAGACCGCCGCGAAAACGCCCGAACCCGGCATACGCGGCGTTGTAGAGATCGCGCGAAAGGTCGGCGCGATAGATGAACGTGCCCATCAGGATGAAAAGCGGGATGACGCTCAGATTGTAGTTCATGGCGTCGTCCATGATCTGCTGCCCGGCCAGCGAAAACGCCGCCGGCCAGCCGCGCAGATAGGCAAATCCGACGATGCCCACGAACATCGTGGCGAAGCCGACGCGGATCCCGAAGAAGCAGAGCAGGATGAGGACGGCGAAGCCGGTCAGTGCGAGGGTCACAGACCGCCTCCGGAGTCCTCGATCCCGTGCGTCTGCGGTGGCAGCATCAGCCCGAGAATTTGCATGACGAGGCTCGCGACCGAGAGGCCGGCGACCGCGAAGGCCACGGTGGCGAACGGCCATTCGAGCACGACGGACCGTGTGCCGACCCGCTGGGCATCGAGCGCAAACTCGTAGAGCTGGTAGGCGATCACCGCCATCATGCCGACGGAGAACAGCTGGACGATGACCCGCCGGGCGGTCGGTATCCAGCGGTCGATCTGCGGCTCGAACAGCTCGACCGTGATGTGTTCGTCGCGCGCGTTGACCAGACAAAGCCCGCCGAAGATCGTCATGGCGAGAAGAAACTGGATCATTTCGGCGGCGCCGAAGATCGGAGCCGTAAAGACGTAACGCCCGATGACGTCGACGAACGTCAACATCATCATGATAAACAGCAGGAGGGCGGTGGCGACTTCGGCAATCCGAATCAACGGAGGCAGCACTGCCTGGGCGAACGCACGCATTGCTGCCCCTGTCGATTCGTCGGCGATAGCAGACGGCTATTGCATCTTTTTGGCCGAGAGTTCCTTGACGCGGTTGACGTAGAACTCGTAGGTCGCCTGCCCCTCGAGGCCGCGCTTGTTGGCGGTTTCAATCCATTTTTTGGTCAGGCCGTCGCCGACCTTGACGAGCGCCTGTTCGAACTGCGGGTCCGCCTTGACGATCTTGACGCCGGCCTTTTCCAGTTCGGCTGCCGCGGTCTTGTCGGCCTCGACCCAATAGGATGCGGCCATGCGTCCGAACTTGGCGCCGCTGACCGACATGATCGCCTTTTGATCCTCTTCCGACAGGGCCTTCCACTTTTTCTCGTTCATCAGGAACGAGAAACTGGTCGAATAGATGCCGCGATCGAATTCCGTCTTTGACCTGGTGTAGGGAATGAGGCGGAAATCACGCACGCTCGTTTCGCTGACGCCGACATAGGCGTCGACCACGCCGCGCGATATGATTTCATTCATTTGCACAGCCGGGCCCGATACGACACCGGCGCCGATCGTCTTCATGATGTTGGCGTTGGTCCCCGGCAGCGCCCAGATCTTTCGCGACTTCAGGTCTTCGATCGAATTGACCGGCGTGTCGGTCTGGCTCCACAACGCGCCGGGTGTGATCACCCAGACGGCAAGAAGCTTCATGCCCTTGTATTCGTCCGAAAAATACTTCTCGTAGGTTTCCCACAGCGCCTGCGACATCGCCGGCGCGTCCTGCGTCGCGATGAACGGATTCATGGCGACCGTCGGTCCCCAGACCCGGTTGGCGATGAAGCCGTTGAACTGGGCTGCGACGTCGGCGATGCCGTTTTCGACCGATGCCCACTGCTCGGGCGGAGACGCCAGCGACTTCGGCGGGATCGAGATCTTGACGCGGCCCGCGGTCGCTTCCTCCACCCACTTGCCCCAGGTCGGCATGATCTTCTGGCAAACGGCGTGCTGCGGCGGCCAGAAACAGTTGACGATCAGCCGTTCGGCCGCGTGCGCCGGATCGGCCGCGCCGGCAAATGCCATGGCCATGGCGACGATAGCGAGTGGCAACAGTCGCATGTATTCCTCCCTGAATTTTTGCGGGGTGTGCGATTCCCGACGGTCTTTTGCGGCCGATCATAGGTGCGAAATAACTTGATTAAAAATGATAGTTTGACAGGATATCATATCAGATTGATATGAAGCTCGATCCGCGCCATCTCGTACAGCTGGCCGCCATTCTGGACAGCGGCACCTTGCGCATGGCTGCCGAACGTCTCGGCACGACGCAGCCGGCGCTGAGCCGCACGATCGCCCTGATGGAGGAACGTGTCGGCACACCGCTGTTCGAGCGCAGCAGGCGCCCGCTGACACCGACGGACATCGCCGTTGAGCTTGCCGCTTTCGGTCGCACCATCCGCGGCGCCGTCGAGCGCGCCGATCGCATGTCGCATCAGCTTGCCGGCGGGCAGTACGGCACCATCCGGCTGGGAGCGCCGCCATTCATGTGCGACCAGCTTGTGAGCCGGATCATCGGCGAGTTCGCGCGCACACGTCCGCAGATCCGCGTCGTGTTGCATGGAGACTATTTCCCGGCGCTGGTGACGGCCCTGTACAATCACCGTCTGGACATGGTGATTGGCCCGTTCGAGTTGCTGGAGCGCCGCAGCGGTCTGACGGTCGAACGTGTGTTCAAGGGGCGCAACGTCATCGTCTGCCGGCCCGGGCACAAACTGACCCGTCAGAAGACCGTGACCGCAGCCGATTTCGAGGCGGCGAGCTGGATTGGCCATTCGCGCGAGAGTGTGCTGGCGGCCGACCTGAGGTCGACGCTTGCCGATCTCGGCGTTGACCGGTTCAACCTGGTGTTCGAAAGCGATTCCGCAGGCGCCGTCCTGACCATGGTGCGAGGAGGTGACTACCTGACCGTGCTGCCGCTCCTTTCGGTTGCGCAGCGGCTGGCAGCCGGCGAACTGGCAATGATACCGACCCGCCGCAGCGGTCCGGAGCGATGGACCGCCATTATCACGCGCGCCGACAGCGCGGAAAGCGTCGTCATGAAGGAACTCAAGGCAGTCCTTGCGCGGGAAATTACCGCGGTGGTGCCGCTGCTGGAAAAACTGCCCGACCCGGGCCGCCGCCTCAGGAGTGGTGGCAATCGCGTCGTATCGGCTTGAAATCGCCGCGATTTGGGCCGAAAAAACCACAGTCATGCGCCGCCAATCCACAATCGCCGCCCGCTGCCGCCGGCACGGTCCGGTGTTGGCGCTGATTGTTGCACTCCTTCCCGCATGGCTCGCCCCGGAGCCGGCACGTGCGCAAGGTGCCGGGGGGAACTCGCTGCTCCCGCCCGCGTCATCCGGCGTGCTCGCACCCGATACTCCCGGTGCGCGCGGCGAACTGGTCATTAGCAACGGCGTTCTGGCGCCGCCCGCGCAAACGCCCCTGACCATGCCGCCCGCCGGCAGTCCGGGGAGTGCAATCCCCATGGTGCCTGCAGGCAAGGTTGCGCTCGCGCTCAGCGCCCGCTTCGGCAAGGATGACCAGCCCATCACCGGCGGGTTGATCTGGCGCGTTTACGACGCCAAGGCTGACCGTGAGGGCAAGTTCCGCCTGATCAAGCAGGACAAATCGGCGTCGCCGACCCTGCTCCTGTCACCCGGGCACTACATCGTGCATGTCGGATTCGGGCTCGCCACAGCGGTCAGGCCGGTGAGTTTGAGTGGCCCGACTGTGCATGAGGCGTTCGACCTGCCGGCCGGCGGTCTTCGGATCGAGGGGCGGGTTGGTGACGCGAAGATACCCTCGAGCCAGATTTCATTCGATGTCTACAAGGGCAGCCAGTTCGAGCCCGATGAAGACCGCCGGCCGATCGCCGAGCGTGTGCTTTCCGGGAAGGTCGTGGTCGTGCCGAAGGGCACCTATTACATCGTCTCGAACTACGGCGACGCCAATGCGGTGGTGCGTTCCGACATCCGCGTGCAGGCGGGCAAGCTGACCGACATCACCATCAATCATCGCGCCGCTGCCATCACACTCAAGCTGGTGGCGGAAAGGGGCGGCGAGGCACTGGCCAATACCGCGTGGTCGGTGCTCACCCCGGGCGGCGACGTGATCAAGGAATCGATCGGCGCGTTTCCGCGAGTGATTCTTGCCGAGGGCGAGTATCGCGCCAGTGCCCGCAACGAGGGTCGGGTGTTCGAACGCGAGTTCAGCGTCGTTGCCGGCGTCGATGGCGATATCGAGGTGCTCGCACGGTGACTGCCACGGTCCGCGAAGCTGCTGCAAATCATGCAGCCACGGAAATTTTCACAACGCTGGACG